>NZ_JBEZNH010000005.1:245658-256956 GCF_040653115.1 Streptosporangium sp. NPDC048047
AGTGAGTGAGGATGGTGAGTGACCGAGAAGAAGGAGTCGCTGTGATCGACGATACCCTCCTCGAAGCCGAGGAAAAGATGGACAAGGCCGTGTCGGTGGCGAGGGACGACCTCGCAGGCATCCGTACGGGCCGTGTCACCCCGTCGATGTTCAACAAGATCACCGCTGAGTACTACGGGACGCCCACTCCCATTCAGCAGCTGGCCTCGTTCCATGTCCCCGAGGCCCGCATGGTCATCATCCAGCCCTTTGACAAGAGCTCGATGGCCGCGATCGAGAAGGCGATTCGCAACTCCGACCTCGGTGTCAACCCCGGTAACGACGGTCAGGTCATCCGTGTGGCCTTCCCCGAGCTGTCGGAGGAGCGCCGCAGGGAGTACGTGAAGGTCGCCCGGACCAAGGCGGAGCAGGCCAAGGTCTCCATCCGCAACGTCCGTCGCCACGCCAAGGAGACGCTCGACAAGATGATCAAGGACGGCGAGGCGGGTGAGGACGAGGTGCGTCGCGCGGAGAAGGAGCTCGACGACCTCACCCAGAGGCACGTCGCTAAGATCGACGAGCTGCTCAAGCAGAAGGAAACCGAGCTGCTCGAAGTCTGATTCGTAATCCTTGTCCCGTCCGGGTCTCCGGTACGGGACAAGGATTTTGTGTACGGAAGTGGGACCCCTTGGAAGCTGCGGCGGGCGGTAGCCGTACCGGCCGGAATCTCCCCGCCGCCATCGCGGTGGGCGTCGGCCTGGGAGCGGCCGTCATCGGCTCCCTCTATTTCGTCGAGGAGCTCTTTCTCGCCCTGGTGATCGCGGCGGTGGGCCTCGGCGTGACGGAACTGGTCAGGTCGTTCGCGGAGAGGGACATCCGGGTTCCGCTGATCCCGTCGCTGGCCGGGATGACCGCCATGCTCGTCGGCGCCTACTACGGCGGCCCCGCCTGGATGCTCGGCCTCTTCGCGGCGACGGTCCTGACATTGATGATCTGGCGGATGTTCCAGGGCACCGAGGGGTACGTCCGTGACACCTCCGCCACCGTCCTGGTCGCGGTCTATCCGTCGTTCCTGGTCGCGTTCGTGGCGTTGCTGCTCAGTCATCCGGTCGACGGCCCGGACCGGGTGATCACCTTCATCGCCACCACGGTCGCGAGCGACATCGGCGGATACGCCGCGGGAATCCTCTTCGGCAAGCACAGGATGTCCCCGCTGATCAGCCCGAAGAAGACCTGGGAGGGTTTCGCCGGCTCGGCGGTCGCCTGCATGGCGGTGGGCGGCTGGCTGGTCTCCTGGCTGCTGGAGGCCGAGATCTGGAAGGGCGTCCTGATCGGCGCGGTGGTCGTGGTGTTCGCCACGCTCGGCGATCTCGTCGAGTCGGTGATCAAGCGGGACCTCGGCGTCAAGGACATGGGAAGCGTGCTGCCCGGCCACGGCGGCCTGATGGACCGGCTCGACTCCCTTCTCGCCGCGCTCATCCCGGTCTGGGCGCTGCTCACCCTGCTGATCTGATCGTCCCGGACGCTCCCGAGGGGCGTCCGGGAGGTCAGCCCACCCGGGTGATCCGGTCGGCCGACAACCGGGGCAGCAGCGCGCGGTAGCCGCTCACCGCGGCCAGGCGCAGCTCGTCGTCGGTGAGCGGCACCAGCCAGAGCCACCGTACGGCGTCGCCGCCGAAGGTGAAGCCCGACAGGTCCGGCAGGCCCGGCGGTCCGGCCAGCATGAGGACGCCGTTGTAGGCGGAGCCGAGGGGGAACGTCTCCGGCCGGTGGTACCACTTCGCCGTGTGCCCGTGGCCCAGCCAGGTGACCGAGTGCCAGGGGTACTGCGCCAGCCACAGGAACAGCCGGGCGGCCTCCCGGGCGTCGCCCCGGGTCGCGACGGCGAGCTCCACCCGGGCGTACGCCTCCGGGCGGTCGATGTACTGCTCCACGGTGGGCATCCGCTGGCAGCTCATCCCCACCGTGGACAGGATCGTGTGCTCCCGGCCCCGCTCCGGCGGCCGCTCGGTGATGCCGACCGTGGGCAGCCGGCCGCCGCCGGCGTCCCAGAACCTCCCCGCGGTGCCGACCGCCCGGTCCAGGTGGCCCATCACGAACTGCTGGAAGGACGCCCAGGAGCCCTCGCCGTCGCGCCATTCCCAGTAGGAGCCGGCCTTGGCCAGCCGCGGGGCCAGGGCTTCCATGGCGTCATCCAGGGACCAGGCGAACGGTGACTCGCCCACCGCGTCACGGGAGTATCCCGGCATGCCGCGGCTCACGTCGGCCCAGCCAGGAATGACCGCCAGCAACTCGTCGTTCTCGTACAGGGCGACGCCGTCGCCCTCCTCGAACCACAGTGACCGCAGGGTGCCCAGGGGTCGTCTGCCGCCGGGATGCCGGGTGTTCGCCCGGGGGGCCACCGGCGGGAGTTCGGAGGCCAGCCGATCCAGGTCGATGGTCTCCGGGGCCGGGACGTGGTTGGCCAGCCACACCGCTCCGTGGACCTCGCCCTTCGGACCGCACAGGTAAGCTACCGAGGAAGTCTCGTCGCGTTCGACCACCAGGGTGCGGCTTCCGTAGGGGCCGGTGTCGCTGAGCAGGATCTCGATGCCGTCTCCCCGCTCGCCTGCGGACCGGATTGTCGCCATATCTCCGGACTTTAGATCAGAGTCGAGTGTCGCTTCGAGTAACCGTCGAGAGAAGGCTTTGGACGTGTCGACTGCCAGCCAGCCCGGGACCCCCGTACCCGGCCAGCTCACCTTCGTGGCGCCCCGCAGGGCCAAGCCCGCGCGCCACCTGGCCGACCTGACCATGGCCGAGCGTCGCGCGGCCGTCGCCGAGCTCGGCGAGAAGCCGTTCCGGGCCGACCAGCTCTCCCGGCACTACTTCGAGCGGCTCACCGCCGACCCGGGCCTGATGACCGACCTGCCGGCCGCGGCGCGTGACAGGTTCGCCGCGCTGTTCCCGACGCTGCTCACCCCCGTCCGGGAGATGACGACCGACGGCGGCACCACCCGCAAGACGCTGTGGCGGCTCTTCGACGGCGCGCTGGTCGAGTCGGTCCTCATGCGCTACCCCGACCGCGCCACCATGTGCGTCTCCTCCCAGGCCGGCTGCGGCATGAACTGCCCGTTCTGCGCCACCGGCCAGGCCGGCCTGACCCGCAACATGAGCACCGCGGAGATCGTCGAGCAGGTCGTCGCCGGGGCGCGGGCCCTGGCCGCGGGCGAGGTCCCGGGCGGCCCCGGCCGGGTCAGCAACGTGGTCTTCATGGGGATGGGCGAGCCGCTGGCCAACTACAAGGCGGTGATCGGCGCCGTGCGCCGGATGGTCGAGCCCGCTCCGAACGGCCTGGGCATCTCCGCCCGCGGCGTCACCGTCTCCACCGTCGGGCTGGTCCCCGCGATCGGCAAGCTCGCCGACGAGGGCCTGCCGGTGACGCTGGCGCTGTCCCTGCACGCCCCCGACGACGAGCTCCGCGACACCCTGGTGCCGATCAACACCCGGTGGAAGGTCGCCGAGGTCCTCGACGCGGCCTGGGCGTACGCCGCCAGGACCAAGCGCCGCGTCTCCATCGAGTACGCGCTGATCAAGGACGTCAACGACCAGGAGTGGCGGGCCGACCTGCTCGGCAAGCTGGTCCGCAACAAGCTCGTGCACGTCAACCTGATCCCGCTCAACCCCACCCCGGGCTCGAAGTGGACGGCCTCGCGTCCGGAGGACGAGCGCGCCTTCGTCCGCCGCCTGCAGTTCCACGGCGTCCCGGTGACCGTCCGCGACACCCGGGGCCGCGAGATCGACGGCGCCTGCGGCCAGCTCGCCGCCGCGGAGTAGCCCACCCGTCCGGGCGGCGGCGGGAGACGTCCGGGCCCTGACGGCCGCGGAGACCGGGAGGGCCGGGAGGGCCGCGGCATGCGCCCCTCCCGGCCCGGTGACGGGATCCGGAGGATCCTCAGAGAGGCCGCGAGCAGGGCAGGCCGCCGCCCGCGTGGTTGATCAGATCCTGGTAGACGACGCTCTTCCGGATCGGGGTGCGGCTGGTGACCGTCTGCACGGTCTTGCCGTCCCGCACGAGCTCGAAGACGGGAGTCGTGCCCGGCACCATCGGCACCTTGAACGACACCATGCCCGCCGAGGTCACCTCCTTGGTCTTCACGTCGCCGCCCTGCCTGACCACCAGGGTCCCCGGCGACTTGACGAAGGCGAGCAGCTCGACGTTGTCGGTGGCCGCGTCGCCGTAAGGGATGGCGATGGGGCCGATGGTCTGCTTGGTCGCGTCGAACGGCGCGTCGGTGCGGTGACTGCGGTGGAAGTAGTACAGCGCGTCACGGACGACGCCCGGCGCCTTGCCGGTCTTGAACCATGTGGTGTAGTAGGCGATCACGTCCGTCGGCGCGTATCCCCGCTCCACCGAGGGCGCGAGCCAGGATTCGGCGTAGTCGTTCCAGGTGGTCAGGGAGACGATGTCCGCGTCGCCCTCCATCGCCTTGACGAAGGACTGTCGCAGCGTGCCGCTGTTGGACGGTTCCCAGTACCTCTTGTCACGCGGGCGCACATCCTCCAGGGCCGCCGGGGCCATGTAGAAGCGTCCGCGCCTGGCGGCCTCGATGCCCGCCTTGCGGTAGCCGTCGGTCGAGCTCTCCCAGCGGACGCCCCACGAGGAGTAACCCGCCACCGAGTCGTTCCACTCGGTCTTACCGCTGCCGCTCCAGTCCAGGAAGATCGGGACGAGGGACGTCTTCATGCCCTGCGTCGCCAGCTTCGCCCGCAGGTCGTCCCACCAGGCGGGTGACTGCCGCTCGGGGTAGAACGGCGCGAGCGGGACGGTGCCGTCGGGCAGGCGGTAGAGCGAGGGGTGCCCCTTGGCGAGAAGGACGTCGGAGATCACCTTGTCCGGCGAGGCGCCCTTGGTGGTGGGGAAGTCCGGGCTCAGCATGATCCGGAATCCGGGGTCGACGGCCTTGGCCGCCGCCAGCAGGTCGGCTATGTGGTTGAAGCGCTGGTCGGTCGCCGAGGTGTGGTGCTCGTAGATGAACCCGTCGAGTCCCATCGCGATGGCCTGCCGGACCTCGACCTCGAAGTCGGCCTGGCGCCAGCCGCTTCCCGAGCGCACCGGCCGGGGGAGCGGCCTGTCCCGGGCGTAACCGCCCTGCGCGGCGTACATCCCGTTGGAACCGGCGGGGTCGAGCCAGGAGGCGTACTGGTCCTTGGCCGGGTCCTTGTTGTCGATCGACAGCGGGTAGGGCGGGAAGTAGAAGGCGAACACCTTCTTGTCGTATGAACGCAGCGCGGCGGCCGACGGCTTGTCGAACGGCAGGCACTGGTTCCCGCCGGATGTGGGGGTGGCCGTCGGGGTGGCGCTCGGCGTCGCACTCGGAGTCGCACTCGGCGTGGGGGAGGGGGTGGCCGTGGCGAGGGTGTAACTGATCCTGAGGCGGGGCCCCTTGCCCGCGGTGCGCGTGGAGTACAGCACCGCCACCGGCCCGCTGGACGCGGTGAGGCCGAAGGAGTAAGTCCCGTTGCCGAGGTAGGCGTCCGAGACGTCCAGGTCGGCGACGGCGTCCGCGGTGAAGCCGGTATGCGTGCTCAGCGCCGTGCCGAAGGTGGGACGGGAGTTCCATGATGTGCCGGTCTGCGACCAGGAGCCGGTGACCTTGTGCACCGAGACCGTGGTGTCCGTCGTCCTGGTCGCCCGTACCTGCAGGGTCATGGTGACGTTCGCGGCGTTCTCCGGAACGCCGGAGACGGTGAAGCCGGTGAGCGCCCTGCGCTCGCCGGCCGTGGAGCCGCTGCAGGCCTTCGCGCACACGGAGAGCCATTCGGCGGTGCCGTACGCCGTGGCGGGGGCGGCCTGGCTGATGAAGACGTCCTTGGCGGGCTGGACCACGAGGTTCACCGGGGCCGCCCGGGCGGTCGCATGGGCGGCGCCCAGGGGGACGGCGCAGACCATGGTGATGAGGGCGGCCAGCGCCGCCCGTCTGAGGGGGAACAAGGAACCTCCTGCGGGTGCTCGGAAACATGATCATCGCACCCGTGCCGAAAGGAGGTAATGGACATTGAATATTATTGTTCAACGTCCCCTATATTCTTTATAGGGGTATTAATCCCATTGGAGCGGTACATTTTTCGGGAGTACGCCCGCCGCCGGGACAGCCGCCTGCCCGGGCGGCGCGAACGGGCGTACCGCGTCCGAATCATCGGCGGATCCACGACCGTTCCGCCGGAGGGCAGGCGACCGGTCTGTCAGCTGACCAGCGACCATCCTCTCAGGGACATGGCGGCCATCCTCTCAGCCATCCTTGAGTTGTGCCATGCTGAAGCCATGGTCGGTGCTGTACAGAGCCCTCTCGGCAGGGTCCTTCTCCCGGGTCGCTGAGCGGTGAGACCGGGCTCTCCGCGGCCACGGTGCACCGTTATCTGAGCCTGCTGGAGGAGGTCTTCCTGATCAAGCGGGTCCCCGCCTGGTCACGCAACCTCAGCAGCCGTGCGGTCGGAACGCCCAAGGTGGCCTTCGTCGACTCGGGGATCGCCGCGAACCTGCTGGGTGCCGACGCGCGGAGCCTGCTGCGGCCCGAAGGGGCCTTCGGGCCGCTCCTGGAGGGCTTCGTGCTGATGGAGCTGTCCCGGCAACTCTCCTGGGCGGAGGAGCGCGTGGAGCTGTTCCACTACCGCACCAAGGACAAGGTGGAGGTGGACGCCGTCCTGGAGAACCGGCGGGGACGCGTGGTCGGCATCGAGGTGAAGGCGTCATCGACGGTGCGGCCGGACGACTTCCGGGGGTTGCGTCACCTCGCCGGCCGCCTGGGGGATGACCTCGCGGCGGGAATCGTCCTCTACACGGGGACGCAGACGCTTCCCTTCGGGGAGCGCATGCGGGCCATGCCGGTGAGCGCTCTCTGGGAGGTGGCGGCGCCCCGGCGATGATCTGCCGGTTCGGGCCTACGGCCTGGTGCGGCGGAGCCGTGTGTAGGCGACGAGGCCGGCGGCGGACCAGAGGAGCGCCGCGGCGGCGACGGGGAGCAGGACGGTGTCGAGGACGCCGTCGTTGGCCGCGCGCATCCACGGCATGACCGGCACCGTGAACCGGCCCACCGGGGTCAGGCTGACCAGCAGCAGGGCCACGTACCCGCCGAACAGCGTCAGCATCGAGGCGGCCGGGGACGGCATGATCGGCTGGCTGGTCAGCGCGCCCAGCGCCGTGCCCGCGGTCAGGCCGAGCAGGTGCAGGACGGCGCCGCGCGCCACGTCACCGGGCGCGGGCGTGGCGGCGAAGCCGTGCAGCAGCGGCGTGACGACCGCGATCGCCGCGAACGCGAGGTTGACGGCGAACGCGGCCAGCAGCCCCGCGCCGATCTCCCGCCCGGGACCGCCGGCCGCCGTCATCGAGACCAGCCGCTGCGCCGCCGGTTCGGTGTCGAGCAGGCCGCGCGCGGCCCAGGCGAAGACGACGATGAGCAGGCCGGCCGAGTCGGCGTAGGAGGACAGCTCCTTGCCGGGCGGCGTCAGCGTCGAGTAGAAGATCACCAGCATCAGGAGCAGCCCGATCGCTGGCTGGAACAGCCGGTGGGAACGGGCGTAGGCGCTCAGCTTGAACCGGATCAGACGCGTCAACGATGCCTCCTGCCGTACGGCGTGCTCTCGGGGGTCACGCGGTCCGCCGTACGGTGTAGCCGTCGGCGCGGAGCTTCTGTTCGACCTCGTCGGCCTCGCCGGGGTCCACCAGCACCTCGATGACCTCCCGGCCACCCGTGCCGGGCCCCTGCCCGGACGCCCGCCCGGTGTCCCGCTCCCACCCGGGCCCGGGATCCGGGCCGGGCTCCGGCTCTGATCGCCACCCGGATTCCGTCCCGGCGGAGCGGACGGTGACCGCGCCGTCGGCGACGAGCCAGCGGTCGGCGCCGGGGAACTCCCGGAGCTGGTTCTGGTGGTCGCTGACCACGACCGCGCCGCCGCGGGCGGCGATCTCACCGAGGATGACCGGGAGTTCGGCGCGGGTCTGCTCGTCCAGCCCGGCGAAGGGCTCGTCCAGGATCAGCAGGTCCGGCGGGCCCAGCAGCGACTGGATCAGCCCCACCTTCTGCGCGCTGCCCTTGGACAGGTCGCCGAGCAGCAGGCCGAGCAGGTGGACGGCGTTCAGCCGCCGCGCGAGGTCGCCGGCCGCGGCGGGGGAGACGCCCCTGACGCGGGTCATGTGGTCCAGGTAGGCGGAGACGGTGAAGGGCTGGCCGGTGGGGAAGACGTCGGGGGCGTAGCCCACGGCGCGGGGCCGGCCGGAGACCGAGCCGCGGGCCGGCGGGACGAATCCGGCGAGCAGCCGCAGCAGGGTGGACTTGCCGGCGCCGTTGCGGCCGGTGACCTCGACGACGGACCCCGGGCGGAGCGTGAGCTCGACGTCCCTGAGGATCCAGGGGCCGCGGCGGGAGTACCGGAAGGACACCTGGGAGAGCCGCATGGACCGCACCCTACCGGGATCATGCTCTCCACGCTCCGGCCGCCGGAAACCGCTCCGGCCGCGGGCCGGTGGGACCGGCCGGTCCGCTGCCGTCGGCCGGCCGGGGGCCCCGAACCGTTCGGATCCATCCGGTCAGCCGGTCGTCCGTCCCGGTCGCGGGCCGGTGAGACCGGTCGGCCCGGGACCGTCGGTCAGCCGGTGAGGCCGAGCTGCCCGGCGGCCCGTACGGCCAGCCACACCTCGGCGAACGCGCCCGTGGACGTCAGGTCCCGGCCGGTGAGCGCGGTGAACCGGCGCAGCCGGTAGGCGAGCGTGTTCGGATGGATGTGCAGGGCCGCCGCCGCGTCCTCGGTGCGGCGGTCGCGTTCCATCCAGGTGCGGACCGAGGCCAGCAGGCGGGAGTCGTGGGCGGCGTCGTACCGGATCACCTCGCCGAGCACGTGCTCGACCAGCGCCGAGAGCACCGCTGGGTCCTCCGGCAGCCATCGCCCGGCGGTGTCGTCGCCGTATCGGACGAGCGCCTGGCCCGACTCGGCCGCCCGGGAGACGGCCCACACCGCCTCCCTGCGGGCCACCCGCAGGGAGGTCCCGGCGGCGAACGGCCTGCTCATCCCGGCCGCGACGCCCGGCGCTCCGGCGACGGCGGCGGCCGCTTCGGCGGTGCCGAGGACGTAGCGGTCGTCACCCCTGCCGAGCATGAGGAACGGGCGGTCGTCCAGGGCGCGCAGCAGCCCGTCGTCGGACACGCCGCGGACGGCCAGCAGGACCAGCTCGTCGCCGGGCAGGCCCAGCCGGATCAGCCGCCGCCGGGCCGTGGCCGGGTCGAGCACGTCCTGCAGCAGCTCGGCCAGGATCTCCGCGCCCTCGCGGCGCAGGGTCTCACGCTCGTGGCGGGCCATGGCGACCTGGAGCGCGGCGACGGTGGCGATGTGCTGGGCCACCGCCAGGCCGGCCGGGCGGGCGCCCTCCCGCTCCAGGGCGACGAGGAAACCGGCCGGGCCGCCCGGCGCGGGCACCGGGAGGACGAACCCGCCGGGGATCGTCGGGGGAGTGTCCGCCGTCCTGGGCAGCAGATCCGGGTCGGGCACGGGGACGCCGGGCAGCAGAGGGCGGCCCTGCGGCGTGCACAGGTACACCGTGTAGCCGCTGAGCCGTTCCAGGCGGCGGAACAGCGTCGCGGTGCCGAGGTCCTCCGAGGCCATCCAGCGCAGCGCGCCGAAGACCTGGAGCTGCGCGCCGAGCCGCTGGCGGGCGTCCTCCCGCACGGCCGCGGCGACCTCCTGGCCGACGGCGATGAACGGTACGGCCAGCGGCACCTCCAGGACCGGCATGCCGCGCTCCTCGGCGGCGGCGAGGAACGCCGGGTGCAGCGGCGGCACGTGGAGCTGGGCCGACAGGGCCAGCGCGGACACCCCGGCGTCGTCGAGCCGTTCCAGGTAGGCCCGCTGGCGGGCGGCGGAGCGGGGGATCGCGATGCCGGTCGTCATGATCAGCTCGGCGCCCAGCAGCCAGGGCGTGGGATCGTCCAGTTCGCTGACGTGAGCCCAGGACACCGGGCGGCCGAGTCCCGCGCGGCCGGCGAGGACGCGCAGTTGCAGGGCCGGGAAGCGGACCAGCTCCTCGACGGTGAGCCGGTCGGCGGTGTGTTCGTGGTCGGCCACAGGAGACCCCGTCGTAGTTCGTGCTTCCCACAATACCCAAACGGGTATAAATCTCCCAGACTGTAAGGACAGCCCGCTCTGAGCCGGGCCTGCCACGCCCTCCCCCGCCGTTCCACGCCCCTCGGAAGAAGCCCCCGCAAGAAGCCCCCGCAAGAAGCCTCCCGAAAGACTCTCCTCGAAAGGACCGTGCGGCATGACCGAGCCCCGGGGCCCCGTCGACTCCTCCCGCGTCCCCCGCTTCGCGGGCCCGGCGACGTTCGCGCGTCTGCCGCGCCTGGACGAGGTCGGGCGCTGCGACGTGGCCGTGGTGGGGGTGCCGTTCGACAGTGGGGTCTCCTACCGTCCCGGCGCCCGCTTCGGCCCCTCCGCGGTCCGCGAGGCCAGCCGCCTGCTCCGGCCGTACCACCCCGGCCTGGACGTCTCGCCGTTCGCCGCGGTGCAGGTGGCCGACGCCGGCGACATCGCCTGCAACCCGTTCGACATCGGCGAGGCCGTCGAGGCGATCGAGGACGCCGCGACCCGGCTCCAGGAGGACGGCGCCCGCCTGGTCACCATCGGCGGCGACCACACCATCGCGCTGCCGCTGCTGCGCTCCCTGGCCAGGCGGCACGGCCCGGTGGCCATGCTGCACTTCGACGCCCACCTCGACACCTGGGACACCTACTTCGGCGCCGAGTACACCCACGGCACGCCGTTCCGCCGGGCGGCGGAGGAGGGCATCCTCGACACCGAGGCGATCGGCCACGTCGGCACGCGCGGCCCGCTGTACGGCAGGCGGGACCTCGACGACGACCGCCGCCTCGGCTTCGGCATCATGACCTCGGCCGACGTGATGCGCCGCGGTGTGGACGAGATCGTCGACGCGCTCCGGCAGCGGATCGGCGACCGGCCGCTCTACCTGTCGATCGACATCGACGTGCTGGACCCCGCGCACGCCCCCGGCACCGGCACCCCCGAGGCGGGCGGCCTGACCAGCCGTGAACTGCTGGAGATCCTGCGCGGCCTGGCCGGGTGCAACCTGGTCGGCGGCGACGTGGTCGAGGTGGCCCCCGCCTACGACCACGCGGAGATCACCGCGGTGGCCGCCTCCCACGTCGCCTACGACCTGGTCAGCCTGCTGGCGCTGTCCAAGCCCTCTTCCTGACGGGTCCGGGTCGTACGGCGGGCGGTGCCTAAGTCTCCGTTGAAGGCAGTCCTGCCGGGACCACGGGCTGAAATGGTTCC
>NZ_JBEZNH010000006.1:0-49010 GCF_040653115.1 Streptosporangium sp. NPDC048047
GGCTACCAGGCACCGAGTCTGCCTGATCAGCCGACCCGGTAGCTCCCATTAGCGGATGGACCGGAGGCTGCTGGCCGACTTTCTCCGGGCGCGTCGCGAGGTGCTGCAGCCGGAGGACGTCGGGCTCCCGCGTGGAGGCCGGCGCCGTACCGGCGGCCTGCGGCGGGAGGAGGTCGCCGAGCTCGCCGGCATGTCGGCCGACTACTACAGCCGGATCGAACAGCGGCGCGGCCCGATCCCGTCCGAGCGGATCCTCGCCGCGCTCGCCCGGGGACTGCGCCTCAGCCCGAGCGAGCGGGACCACCTCTTCGCCCTCGGCGGGCACGCCGCGCCGCGGCGGACCCTTCGCGACGAACACCCCAGCCCCACCATGAAGCGCATCATCGACCGTCTCTCGGACACGCCCGCGCTGGTGATGTCCCGGTTCGGAGAGACGCTTCTGCAGACCCGTCCGGCGGTCGCCCTGCTCGGCGACTACACCCGGTTCAGCGGATTCGACCGCTACCTGGTCTACCGCTGGTTCACCGACCCGGTGGCCCGCGACCTGTACCCCGTTGAGGATCACCCCGAGCGCGGCCGGGTCTTCACCGCGGAGATCCGGGCGGCGTACACGGCGGAGCCCGGGGGCAGGGCCGGCGAGATCGTCGCGGAACTGCTCAAGGTCAGCCCCGAGTTCGCCGAGGTCTGGCGGTTGCACGAGGTCGGTGTCGTCCACCACCACGATCTGAAGCGCTATCGGCACGCCGAGCTGGGGGAACTGGAGCTGTACTGCCAGCCGCTGCTGGATCCCGAGCTGTCCCAGGAGCTGCTGGTCTTCACGGCCGCGCCCGGTTCCCCGAGCGACGAGAAGCTCCGGCTCCTGAACGCCGTGGACGCCTAGGCCCCTTCGGGCGCCGGCCGGTTCGCACCACGAATGTCTTGCTTCGAGTTCGAAGCATGCTATGGTTCCAATGTGCTTCGAAATCGAAGCAAATGATGACCGATCGAAAGTGAGATCTCCGATGAAGGCAGTTCGCTTCCACGAGTACGGCGACCCGGACGTCCTGCGTCACGAGGACGCCGAGCAGCCCGTCCCCGGCGCCGGGCAGGTGCGGATCCGCGTCGCCGCGACGTCGTTCAACTCGGTCGACGGCAACATCCGCGCGGGCTTCATGCAGGGCCCCATCCCGGTACGGCTGCCGCACACCCCGGGCCGCGACGTCGCCGGCACGGTCGACGCGGTGGGCGAGGGCGTGACCGGTTTCGAGGCCGGTGACGAGGTCGTCGGCTTCCTGCCGATGACGGACGACGGCGCGGCCGCGGAGTACGTCCTCGCGCCGGCCGAGGTCCTGACGCCCGCGCCCACCGCCGTCCCGCTGGCCGACGCCGCCGCGCTGCCGCTGGTGGGCCTGACCGCCTGGCAGGCGCTCTTCGACCACGCCAAGCTCACGAGCGGGCAGCGGGTGCTCATCAACGGCGCCGGCGGCGCGGTCGGCGGCTACGCCGTACAGCTGGCCAAGGGCGCCGGCGCGTACGTGATCGCCACGGCCGGCCCGCGCAGCGGCGAGCGGGTCAGGACGGCGGGGGCCGACGAGGTCGTCGACCACACCGCCACCGAGGTCACCGCGGCGGTGAGCGAGCCGGTCGACGTCGTGCTCAACCTCGCGCCGATCGACCCCCCGCGGCTGGCCGCGCTGCTCGGCCTGGTCCGGCCGGGCGGCGTCCTGGTGAACACGACGGTGTGGATGCCCGCGCCCTCCGACGAGCAGCGCGACGTGCGGGGCATCGACCTGTTCGTCCGCAGCGACGCCGAGCAGCTGTCGCGGCTGGTGGCACAGGTCGACTCCGGCGAGCTGCGCGTCGACGTCGCCGAGCGGGCGCCCCTGGCCGAGCTGCCGGCGGTCCACGCCAGGGCCGCCGCGGGCACGCTGCCCAGCGGCAAGGTCGTCGTCGTCGTGTCCGCCGCCTGACGTCCCACTCGATTCGGCCTGCCGGAAACACCGGGCTGCCGAAGACACCGGGCTGCCGGAGACACCGGTCCGCCGGAAACACCGAAAGGAAAACGACCATGTCACTCTCGTTGGATCCCGAGATCGCCGAGGCGCTGGCGCCGATGGCCGGCGCGATGGCCGCGGCCGAGCCGCCGGCCGTGGGGGACGTCATGGGCCGCCGCGCCATGTGGGAGCCGATCATCGGCGCCGCGGGGACGGCCCAGCCGATCCCGGAGGACGTGCGGACGAGCGAGTACCACGCGACGGCGGACGACGGCGCGCGGATCACGATGCGCTGGTACGCCAAGGACGGCGCGGCGCCCGGCCCGGCCGTGCTCTTCCTCCACGGCGGCGGCTACATCTTCGGCCACATCGACCTGTTCGACGGGCCGGTCTCCCGCTACGTGTCCGCCAGCGGCGTGCCGATGCTGTCGGTCGAGTACCGCCGCGCGCCCGAGCACCCCTTCCCGACGCCGCTCGAGGACGCCTACACCGCGCTGCGCTGGCTGCACGAACACGCCTCCGAGCTGGGTGTGGACCCCGGCCGGATCGGGGTGATGGGCGACAGCGCCGGGGGCGGCATGGCCGCGGCGCTGACGATCCTCACCCGTGAGCGCGGCGGCCCGGAGATCGCCCGCCAGATCCTGCTCATGCCGATGCTGGACGACCGCACCACCACGCCCGACCCGCACATCGAGCCCTACCTGGTGTGGTCCTACGACGACAGCCTCACCGCGTGGCCGGCGCTGCTCGGTGAGGCCGCCGGCGGGCCCGACGTCCCGGCCACGGCCGCTCCGGCCCGGCTCGACGACGCGACCGGCCTGCCGCCGGCCTACGTCGAGGTCGGCCAGCTCGACGCCTTCCGCGACGAGGACATCGCCTACGCGGCCAAGCTCAGCCGCGCCGGGGTACCGGTGGAGTTCCACCTGCACCCCGGCGTCCCACACGAGTTCGACTCCATCGCCTTCGGCTCCGACGTCGCCCGGCGTGCCGTCGCCGACCGCGTCCGGGTCCTCAGGTCGATCTAGCGCGACCGTACCGGCCGCCTCGCCTTCGAGACGGCGACCCGGTCGGACACGCGGCCTGACCTGGCCCGGACCGGGTACGCCTCGAATGCGAAGCGGAATCACGAGGCCGGAGGAGATCCGGCCGGAACAGACCGAAGACAGGGGACATCGATGTCCGGCAAGAAACTGATCACAGTCCTCGGCGCGACCGGCACCCAGGGCGGCGCGGTGGCGCGGGCGCTGCTGGCCGACGGTGGGTTCGCCGTACGGGCCGTGACACGCGACGCCACGTCCGGCAAGGCGAAGGCCCTGGCCGAGCTCGGCGCCGAGGTGGTCGAGGCGACCCTCGACGACGAGGGCAGCCTGCGCGCGGCGTTCGACGGGGCCTACGGCGCGTTCCTGGTCACCCCGTTCTGGGAGCACCGCTCTCCTGCCCGGGAACTGGCCGAGGTGAAGAACCTGATCGGCGCCGCCAAGGCGGCCGGCCTGCGGCACGTGGGATGGTCGACGCTCGAGGACACCCGGGAGGCCATCCCGGCTCACGACGACCGGATGCCGTTCCTCGACGACGGCTACCGGGTGCCGCACTTCGACGTGAAGGGCGGTGCCGCCGACGCCCTGTTCGCCGAGTCCGGCCTGCCCGTCACGTACCTGCTGATGTCCTTCTACTGGGACAACCTGCTCACCGGCCTCAGGCCGCAGCGCGACCCCGACGGGACACTCGCGCTGCACCTGCCGATCGGCGACACGGCGATCGCCGGCGTGGCCTCGGACGACATCGGCCGGACGATGCTGCGCGTGCTCCAGAGGCCGGCGGAGACGATCGGCGCCACGCTGCCCGTGGCGGGCGAGCACCTGACCGGCGAGCAGATCGCGGCGGCCCTCGGCGCGGTGATCGGCGAGCCGGTGGCGTACCGCCCGCCCACCCACGATCAGTTCCGCGGCTTCGGGTTCCCCGGGGCGGAGGAACTGGGCAACATGTTCCACTACTACACGGACTTTCCCGAGTCCTATCTCGGGCGCCGCGACCTGGAGGTCGCGCACGAGATCAACCCGGACTGGGTCGGCCTGACCGATTTCCTGGCGGAACATCGCGAGGACCTGACCTGATCCCGATTGCGGAGCCCTCCCCGGTGCTATCGGGCTCCGTGCGTACGCGCGAATTCCATCGGTGTCATGTGGAACTGCTTTTTGAAAGAACGGATGAAGTGGCTGCCGTCGGTGAAATGCCAGATCGCCGCGACCTGTGACACGTTGAGCCTCGGCACGGGGGCGAGGAGCGCCTGAGCCGCCTCCTCCAGGCGCCGGCGGCGGATGTAGGCGGTCAGCGACTCGTCCAGACCCGCGAAGGCCCGCTGGAGGGTGCGGACCGAGACGTGCAGTCGTGCGGCGATCATGGCGGAGGACAACCCGGCGTCGGTGAGCCGGGCGTCGGCCAGGTCCCTGGCCGCCTGGGCCAGCGCCGGGGTGAAGGCGGGCTCGCGGTCGTCGAAGCGATCGAGGATCAGACCCCTGACCAGTTCGTGCAGGGCGTTGCGGGACGCCTGCGCGCCGTCCGGACCGAGGCCGCCGACGTTCCGCTGGAGCATGTCGACGTGTGCCATGAGGATCCGTCCCGTGGGTGAGGCGATCCGGCCGACGCGTGGTCTCCCGCTGACCAGCCGCCGGAACTCCTCCCCGGGGAAGACGAACATCCGGGTGCCGATCGCGGGGGTGGAGTGGAAGTGGTTCTCCTTCACGCAGTGGTGGATGAAGTAGGCGCCGGCCGGGACGCGCACCTCGTCGCCCTGGTCGTGCGGGTCGGTCAGGGTCAGGACGCCGCGCAGCCCGACGTGGAGCCGGACCAGGTCCTGTTCCTGTGCGCCGACGGCCTGGGTGCTCAGGGGCGAGGACGCCCACAACTCGTTGACGGCGGTGTCCCCGAGGGTCACCGAGTGCATCGTTCCACGGAAGCCGTCGACCGTGGAGGCGGTGAACTCCGGGAGCGGGTAGAGGTCTCCCATACGGTCGTTCCAGGTGTCGATGAACGGCTGCCAGGTCTCCCGCCCGACACCGGTGGAGCCGGCGTCGACGGTGAACGTGCCCACCCTGCCGCCCGGGCCGGGGAATCGAGGCCCTCTCACAGCATCCCTCTTGCACCGATCATGACGTCATCGCGATTCTATCCGGCGTCGTGTCCGGTTCCGTACCGGCCGTCACGCTTCGTGCGGGCGTCAGCGCCGCTCCGGGGTGGTGAGGATCAGGTCGAGCAGGCCGGGGGAGGCCCGGTCGAACTCCGGGCGGCGCAGGCGGTTGTACCGGCGGGGCCCTTCGTCGCGCTGCTCGATGAGCCCCGCCTCGCGCAGCACGGCGAAGTGGTGGCTGCGGGTCGCCTTGGACACCGGCAGGTCGAAGCTCCCGCAGGGGCGGGCCCAGTCCGGGTGGGCGGCCAGCGAGGGGACGGCTCCCGCCGTGTCCGGCCGCCGGCCTGAGTCGCTAACGGTTAAATATATGGCGTGGATACCAGAACGGCGGACGCGCCGGACAGGGAACCGTCCCAGGGTTATCGGCTGCGTGTCGTGCAGGAGGTGCTGCTGGCGTTGCTGGCCGCCGAGGCCTCCCACGGCTACCGGGTGCGGGCACGGCTCCAGCTCGCGCTCGGCCCGCTGGCGGAGGCGCTGAACGCGGGCCAGGTGTACGTCACGCTGAGCCGCCTGGAGAAGTCCGGCCTGGTGACCGCCGAGCGGGTCGGCCAGACCGACCGTCCGGACCGCAAGGTCTACGAGCTGACCGAGGCCGGGCGCGAGCGGGTCACCGCGTGGCTGGACGACACCGGCTGGCCCAAACCCGCACCGGCCGAGTTCCACCTGAAGCTGGTGGCCGCGTCGGCGGCCGGACTCGCCGATCCCGGACGGCTCGTGGACGCCCAGCGGCACGCCCTGCTGGCCGAGCTCGCCGCCGCCCAGCGGGCCGCGCTGGCCGAACCCGCCGACTCGGCCGCCGCGCTCCTGCTCGAAGGCGTGGTCCTCAGACTGCAGGCGGACCTGCAGTGGCTCGACGCCTGCGCGCGGTACTGGGCGCCGGGGGAGGGCCGATGACGGACGCACCCGGGCTTCCCGCCCTGCACGCCGACAGGGGCGTCGTGCTGCGCGCGCACGACCTGCGGATGCGGTACGGCCGGGGCCCCGGCCTGGTACGCGCGCTCGACGGGGTCGAACTGGAGGCCGCCGCCGGTGAGACGCTGGCCGTGATGGGGCCGAGCGGCAGCGGGAAGTCGACGCTGCTGCACCTGCTGGGCGGCCTGGAACGCCCCTCGGCCGGGGAGGTGTGGCTGGCGGGCCGCCGCATCGACGGCATGAGCGAGAAAGCCCTGGCCCGCCTGCGCCGCCGGTCGATCGGGTTCGTCTTCCAGGCGTTCCACCTGGTGGACGAGCTGACCGCCGCCGAGAACGTCGAGCTCCCCGCCCTGCTGGCCGGACGCTCACTCCGTACGGCCCGCCGCCGCGCCGCGGAGCTGCTGGACCACGTCGGTCTCGGCGACCGCGCCCGGCGCCTGCCGTCGGCGATGTCCGGCGGCGAGCGGCAGCGCGTCGCCGTCGCCCGCGCGCTCGTCAACGAACCGCTCGTCGTGCTCGCCGACGAGCCGACCGGCAACCTCGACAGCGCCGCCACCGCGGACGTGCTGCGCCTGCTGGACGGCCTGCGCACGGCGGGGCAGACCCTGGTGATCGTCACCCACGACACCCGCGTCGCGGCCGTGGCCGACCGGCTGGTCTCGTTGCGCGACGGCGTGCTCGTCGAGGAGACCAGGCTGAACCGCGGCGGCGGAGGCAGGGGCGGGAGCCGGCTCGCCGAGATGACCGGCCTGATCGGACCGACCGGACCGGCCCGTCCCCCGTCGAATCACCCGTACTAGGGGAACCTAGGGCAAATGTGACCCCAGTGTCACAAAGATCGGCCATGGTGGAAGGGTGTGGACGTGGCTCGGTGATCAAGTCAGGAAGCGGCTGAGCACGTTCGGCCCGATCATGCCCTCCATCGTGCAGTGCGCCGTGGGCTCCGCGCTGGCCTGGATCGTCGCCGTCCACCTGCTCGGCCATCCCCGGCCCCTCTTCGCGCCCATCTCCGTGATGATCTGCGTGGGTGTGGGGCACGGGCAGCGGCTGCGCCGGCTGGTCGAACTGGTGGTCGGCGTCAGCCTGGGCGTGGGGATCGGCGACCTGCTGGGGTCCTGGATCGGCTCGGGGCCCTGGCAGATGGCGCTCGTGATCGCGCTGTCCATGACCGTCGCGGGGCTGGTGAGCAGCGGTGAGCTGTTCGTGTCGCAGGTCGGCTCGTCCGCGGTGCTGGTCGCCATGCTGGTGCCTGGCGAGGACGTCGGCGGGCTGGACCGGATGGCCGACGCGCTCACCGGCGGCGTCGTCGGCATCGTCGCGGTCGCGTTGCTGCCCGCCAGCCCGCTCGCCATCGCGGGCCGGCACCTGTCCGGCGTGCTCGACGCCCTCTCCACCGTGCTGGAGCAGTCCGCGGAGGCGATCGAGAAGAAGGACATGGACCTGGCCGCCGAGGCCCTGGAGTGCGGGCGCAGGACCCAGGACGTGGTCGAGGAGTTCGAGGCGGCGCTGGAGAACAGCAAGGAGATCATCATGATCTCGCCGCTGCGCCGGCACCACCGGGCCCAGCTGACCCGGTACGAGACCGCCGCCATGCCGGTGGACCTCGCGCTGCGCAATGCCCGCGTGCTGGCCCGCCGTACGCTCGCGGCGCTGGGGGAGGCCGGTCCGCCGCCGGTCGTGCTGGCCGACTCGCTGCGCGAGGTCTCGGAGGCGGCGCTGCTGCTCCAGCTCGAACTGGGGGCCGGACGCGAGCCGATGCTGGCCCGGCAGGCGCTGATCGCCGTCGCCGAGCGGGAACGACCCACGAACCTGGGCTTCTCGGCGAACGTCACCCTCGCGCAGCTGCGGTCCATCGCCGTCGATCTGCTGGAGGCGACTGGGATGGACCACGACGAGGCCTCGGCCATGCTCCGCCCGCTGAACGCGCCGGACGATGAGGGTGCCGACGGGCCGGACGAGCCGAGAGCCGGGCGGTGAGAGCGCCGGCGGACGGCGCCCCTGGGTTCCGTTCCGCCATCGGATGTCAGGCCGGGCTCACCCGGGATCCTCCAGCTTGATCATCAGGTGCGTCACCAGCCGGTCCGGTGACGTGGTCCTGGGGTCGGAGACGTACACCTCGCGCAGCGGGCCGTCGGGCGTGTGGCCGCGCTCGCCCAGCCAGGCGAGCAGCGCGTGCGTGGTGAGGGAGATCTGGTCGTACGGCCCGACATGGGTGACCGAGGCGTACAGGCCGCCCGGCAGGACGTCCGGGGAGGTCCCGGGGACGTCCGCGGACGTCTCCACCGCGATGGTCACGGCGATCTCCCCGGTGAGGTCGAGCGGGAACAACCCGATCGGCGACCCCGTCGGCCCGCCCGCGGCGTTCACCGGCCCGCCCGTGTCACCCGCGGTTCCCTCCGGCCCGCCGGCGATGCCCGCGGAGGCCACGGCGCCCGCGGTTCTCAGGGCGCCCACGGCGTTCACGGCCGTCATCAGCCGGGCCACGCCCGCCGACGTGACGGCGCCGATCCGCTCCAGCGTCGCGGTGTCCCGTACGGTGGCCACCTGCCGGGCGGGTTCGCGCACGACGGTCACCTCCGCGTGGGGCAGGCCGCGGGAGAGGATGCGTTCCAGCGCGGCGAAGTTGCGCTCACGGCGCGCCAGGTCGGCCTCCATGCGGTCGCGCACGCCGCCGAGCGCGCCCGTCCCGTCGGACAGCACCCGCCCGATCGACGGCAGGGGCACGTCGAGGGAGCGCAGCAGGCCGATCAGCAGTGCGGCGCGCGCCTGGTCGGGCCGGTAGTAGCGGTAGCCGCTGTCCGGGTCTACGTGGGCGGGGGCCAGCAGCCCCAGTTCGTCGTAGTGGCGCAGTTGCTTGACGCTGAGCCGGCAGAGCCGGGCGAACCGTCCGATCGGCAGATGTCCCTCGTTCACGCTCCCAGCATGGATGCTCCGAGGGCGCGGGAGTCCACCCCGGTCCGAGCGCCCATGAGGGCGGCCCCAGACGTTCCCCGCTATGCCGACAATGCGCCTAAAAATCTATATAAGTAGACAAAAGCGGAAAAAGACTAGATAGCCTAACGATTTAATGAAGGGTCTTACTGTTATCCGTATCGCCCCATAACGTCTCCTCGGCGAGCCTGTGCGAAAAGGCGTGGACATCAAATACCACGCTGCACACGCGAGCACCTATGGCACAAAAAGCTCATAGTGAGCACGGAACGGTCGGGGGCGATCGAGACGTTTGAGGGATACGGGCGCGTCCACAAGGCGATAGAGGCCCAAAGCAGACAAACTCCGCAGCGCGTCGCCGTCGTGGCGGGAACCACCCGGATCAGCTACGCCGAGCTGGACCGCAGGGCGGACGGCGTCGCACGCGCCCTCGCCGCCGAGGGCATCGGGCGCGGCCACCTGGTCGGCGTCTGCCTGGAGCGCGACGAGTGGCTGGTCCCCGCACTGGTGGGGGTGTGGAAGGCGGGGGCGGCCTACGTGCCGCTGGACCCCGCCTACCCGGCCGAGCGGCTGCGGTTCATGGCCGGGGACTCCGCGGTGACCGCGGTGCTCACCTCCGCCGCGCTGCGCCGGACCGCCGCCCTCACCGGCGCCCGGCCCGTTCTCGTGGACGACGTGGCACCGGGCGGCGAAGCACCCGGCGACGTGGCGCCGGGCGGCGAAGTACCCGACGATGTGGCACCGGGCGGCAAAGCACCCGGCGCACCCGGCGCACCCGGGGCACCCGGCGCACCCGGCGTGCCCGGGGCGACCGGTCATCCGGGCGACGGGACATCCCGGGCGTCCGGCGATGGGGAGCCGGACGGGGAAGCGACGCGCGACGGGGACCCGGGCGACGCGGCGTACGTCATCTACACCTCCGGCTCCACCGGAACGCCCAAAGGCGTGGTCGTGGAGCACCGCAACACCCTCAACCTGCTGAGCTGGGAGGCGTCGGCGTACACCGCCGAGGAACTGGGCGGCATGCTGGCAACCGCCTCGATCTGCTTCGACCCGTCGATCAGCCAGCTCTTCCTGCCGCTGGTCGCCGGTGGGACGGTGATCCTGGCCGACAACCTGCTGGCGCTGCCGGACCTGCCCGCCCGCGACGAGGTGACCACGGTCTACGGGGTCCCCTCCGCGCTGACGGCGCTGCTGCGCGAGCCGCTGCCGAGCGGGGTGCGCGCGGTGTTCTCCGGCGGCGAGCCGCTGACCGCCGCCCTGGTGCGGCGGATCTACGCCAACCCCGGGGTGCGCCGGGTGCTGAACCTCTACGGCCCGACCGAGTGCACCACCACCTGCGCCGTCGCCGAGGTGGGCCGGGACCACGAGGGCGAGCCGTCCCTGGGCGAACCGATCGCCGGAGCCGTGTTCTCGGTCCGCGACGCGGCCGGAGACCCCGTCCCGGACGGGGAGGCGGGCGAGCTGTGGATCGGCGGGCCGGTGGTGACCCGCGGCTACCTGCGGGGCGACTCGCCCGCGTTCCGCACCGATCCGGACGGCGGCCGGGTCTACCGCAGCGGGGACCTGGTCCGCCGGGTGGACGGCGAGCTGCGCTTCGCCGGGCGGGCCGACGACCAGGTCAAGATCCGCGGCTACCGGGTGGAACCGGGCGAGGTGGAGGCCGTGCTGTCGCGCCACCCCGCGGTACGGCGGGCCGTCGTGCTGGCCGCGGCCGACGAGGACGGGATCGCCTACCTCGCCGGCCACGCGGCGGCCTCCGGGGTGGGCGAGCCGGAACTGCGCGACTGGCTGCGCGCCCGGCTGCCCGCCCACCTGGTGCCGACCCGCATCGGCGTGGCCGATGAGCTCCCGCTCGGCCCCAACGGCAAGGTGGACCGCGCGGCCCTGCCCCGGCTCGGCGCCGCCCGGCCGGCCGGCCCGGCGCCGGTGGCACCGCGCACCGACGACGAGCGCCTGACGGCCGAGGTGATCGCCGACGTCCTCGGCCTGCCCGAGGTCGGCGTGCACGACCGGTTCGCCGACCTGGGCGGGCACTCCCTGGCCGCCGCCAGGGTCGTCACCGAACTGTCCCGCCGGCTGGGGCACACCGTGCCGCTGGCGGCCTTCCTGACCGAGCCGACCGCCGCGGGCCTGGCCACCCGGCTGCGCCGGTCCGGCTCCGGACCGGTACGGCGGGCCGGCCGGACCCGGCACCCGCTCACCGGCACGCAGCGCCAGTTCTGGACCCTGCGGCAGTTCCACCCCGGAAGCCCGGTCACCACGCTGGGGATCCGGCTGCGCGTGCGCGGCCTGCCGGGCGTCGCGCCGCTGCGCGCGGCCCTGGACGCGGTCGTGCGCCGGCACGAGGTGCTGCGCAGCACGGTCGCCGTCGACGGGGACGGCACGCCGTACGCCGTGGTGCGTCCACCGGCGCCGGTGCCGCTGACCGAGCACGCGGCGGGCGAGGATCCCGAGACCGTGGCCAGGACCGCGGCGTCGTACGTGTTCGACGTGACGAGCGAGGTGCCGCTGATGCGGGCCTCCCTGTGCCCGGCCGGCGACGCGGAGGCCGAACTGGTGGTCGTGGTGGACCACATCGCCTTCGACGGCGGCTCCGTCGGGGTGCTGATGGGCGAACTGGCCGCCGAGCTGGCCGGCGAGGCCGTCCCCGAACCGGCGGTCCAGGTCGGCGACGTGGCCGTGTGGCAGGAGGAACAGCCGGACCTGGAGCGGCTGCGGGAGTTCTGGCGGGCCGAGCTGGACGGCGCGCCCCCCGGGCCCCCCGCGCCCGCGGACCTGACGGCGGGCCGGGTGATCCGGCCGCTGCCCGGGGAGTTCACGGCGGACGTGGACGCGCTGGCCCGGGAGTGCGGCGCCACCCCGTTCGCGGTGTACCTGGCGGCCCTCGCCCTGGCGAGCGGTGAGCCCGACACGCTGGTCGGGGTGGCCGCGGCCCGGCGTGCCCGGCCGGAGCTGACCGGCGTCATCGGCCCGCTGATCGACATGGTGCCGGCACGACTGCGGCCGGCCGATGAGCCGACCTTCCGGGACCTGGTCCGGCAGGCCGCCGCCGCGACCACCAGGGCCCTGGTCCACCAGGAGATCCCGCCCGCCGAGCTGCCCCGCGTCCCGGTGCTGCTGGCCATGCAGCACGCCGAGGTTCCGGTGCGCCTGGGCGGCCTGGAGCTGCTCACCGACCTGGGCTCGGGCGCCGCGGTCCACGAGCTCAGCGTGCTCGTCAACCGGACCGTGGACGGCACCGAACTGCAACTGGAGTACGGCCGCGCCCACCTCGACCCGCCGCGCGCCGAGGCGTACCTGGACCGGCTGACCTGGCTGCTGCGGTGCGCGCTGGCCGACCCGGACCGGCCCCCGGCGGCGTTCGAGCGGGTCACCCCGGACGAACGCGCCGCCCTGCTGGCCGCCGCAGCCGGCCCGGAGCTGCCGGAGACCCTCCCGACGGTCCCGGAGGCGCTGGCGGCTCACACCGGCGGGACGGCAGTGATCGGCCCGGACGGGACCTCGCTCGGCCACGCCGAGCTGCGTAACTGGTCCGGGCGGGCGGCGGCGGCGCTGCTGGAGCACGGGATCGCGCCGGGGGAGGTGGTCGGGGTCTGCCTGCCACGCGACCACCTGATGCCGGCGGTCCTGCTGGCGGTGTGGCGGGCCGGCGCGGCGTACCTGCCGCTGGACCCGGAGCATCCCGCCGAACGGCTGCGCCGGCTGGCCCGCGACGCCGGGGTGCGGACGGTGCTCACCCGGGGAGGGGTGACCGTCCCGGGCCTCGACACCCTGGACGTGGACCACCTGGTGGCCGCCCACCCCGGGCGGGCGGAACTGCCGGTCGTGCGACCCGGGGATCTGGCGTACGTGCTCCACACCTCCGGTTCCACCGGGGAGCCCAAGGGGGTGGAGATCACCCACGGCGGCCTGGCCGCCTACGTGGCCGGGATGGCCGCCGCGCTGCGGCTGGGCCCCGGCGACGTCCAGCCGGCCGTGGCGCCGCTCACCTTCGACATCTCCGCCTCCGAGCTGTGGAGCGTCCTGGCGCGCGGCGGCACCTGCGTGGTGGTGGACCGGGCCACGGCCGTGGACGGGCACGCGCTGGCCGGGCTGATCGCCTCCTGCGGGGCGACGGTGATCGACCTGGTGCCCACCGCGTACCGCCTGCTGCTGGCCGCCGGATGGACCGGCGACCCGGCGCTGCGGGCCGTCGCCGGCGGGGAGAGCCTGGACGCGGCCCTGGCCGAGCGGATCCTGGAGCGGGTCGGCGAGCTGTGGAACGCCTACGGTCCCACCGAGACCACGGTCACCTCGACCCTGCACCGGGTCCGGGCGCCCGCGTCCGAGGGGGTGCCGATCGGGCCGCCGATGCCGGGGGAGCGGGCCTACGTGGTGGACGCCGGGCTGCGCCTGGTGCCGCCGGGCGCGGTGGGCGAGCTGCTGCTCGGCGGCGCCGGGGTGGCCCGGGGCTACCGGGGCCGGCCCGGGCAGACCGCGGACGCGTTCGTCGACGACCCGTTCACACCCGGCGGGCGGTGCTACCGGACCGGGGACCTGGTGCGGTGGCGGCCGGACGGGACGCTGGAGTTCCACGGCCGCACCGACCACCAGGTGAAGGTCCGCGGCTACCGGATCGAACTGGGCGAGATCGAGGCGGTGCTGCGGGAGGTGGCCGACGGAACGGTGACCGTGGCCGGCTCGGAGGCGCACGCCCACCTGGTCGGCTACGTCGCGCCGGAGACGGCCGACCTGGCCGCGGTCGAGAGCCACGTCCGGTCGCGGCTGCCCGGCCACATGGTGCCCCGGCGGTGGGTCGCGTTGCCGGCCCTGCCCACGCTGCCCAGCGGCAAGATCGACCGGAAGGCGCTGCCCGAGCCGGTCGACGCCCCGGAGGCGCGACGGGTCGCACCCGCCACCGACGCCGAACGCCTGGCGGCCACCATCTGGGCGGCCGTCCTGGAACGCCCCGCGATCTGGGCCGACGACGACTTCTTCGCTCTGGGCGGGCACTCCTTCGCCGCGACCCGCGTGGCCGTCCGGATCAGGGAGACGCTGGGGCTGGCCGTCCCCGTACGGATGCTGTTCGAGCGGCCGGTGCTCGCCGACTTCGCCACCGGACTCGAAGAACTGCTGGTCGCCGAACTGACGGATGGGAGCCACGCATGACCGAGCTCGCTCAGGACCGGCTCGCCGAACTGCTCCGCTCCCGGTTCGCCGCCGCCCAGGCGGCGGCCGAGGCCCCCGGCGTCACGAGCATCCCGGCACGTTCCGAGACGGACATGCCGCTGTCGCCCGCCCAGGAACGGCTGTGGTTCCTGGCCCAGCTGGAGCCGGACTCCCCCGCGTACAACGTTCCGCTGGCGCTGCGGCTGCGCGGGCCGGTGGACGTCGGCGCGCTCACCGCCGCGGTGGCCGACCTGGCCGACCGGCACTGGATCCTGCGCGGCGTCATCGACGGGACGAGGGTACGGCCGGCCGACGGCGTCCCCGTCTCCGTGGTGGACACCGACCCCGCGGAGCTCGCGGAGCTGGAGCGGGAGCTGGCCGCCCAGGCGTGGCGCCCGTTCCGGCTGGACGCCGAGCCGCCCCTGCGGGCCACGGTGTTCCGGCTGGGCGGCCACGAGTGCGTGCTCGCGCTGACCCTGCACCACATCGCCACCGACGCCTGGTCGGAGAAGCTGCTGCTGGAGGACCTCTCGGCGCTGTACGCGGCCCGGCTCGGCCTGGCGCCGCGACCGGAGCCCCCGGCCCTGCAGTACGCGGACGTGGCCGCGTGGGAGGCCGGGCGGCCCGAGGACGACGTGGACTGGTGGGCCGGGCGTCTGGCCGGCCTGCCGCCGGTGCTGGACCTGCCGGTCGCCCGGCCGCGCCCGGCCGTCTCCGCCTGGCAGGGCGCCGCGATCGAGGTCGAGGTGCCCGAGTCCCTGTCCGCTAAGGTGCGCGCGGTGACGGGCGCGACGCCGTTCATGGTGTTCCTGGCCGGCCTGCAGGCGCTGCTGGCCCGCCTGTCCGGCGGCGACGACATCGCCGTCGGGGTGCCGCACGCCGGACGGCACCACCCCGACGCCGAGAAGGTGGTGGGCTGCTTCATCAACACCCTGGTGATCCGCACCGACACCTCCGGCGATCCCACCGGCGCCGAACTGCTGGACCGGGCCCGTACGGCCGCGCTGGACGCGTTCGCCCACGCCCGCACGCCGTTCGAGCGGATCGTGGAGCGGCTGCGGCCGGAGCGGAACCTGTCGGTGACCCCGCTGTTCCAGGTGATGCTGAACGTCTACGACACCGGTGCGCCGGTGACCCTGCCCGGCCTGGACGTCCGTACCGAACCGGTGCCCGCGCCGACCGCCAAGTTCGACCTGAACCTGGCGCTCGGCGACGACGGGAGCCGGTTCACCGGCGAGCTGCGTTACCGGACCGACCTGTTCGACGAGACCGCCGTCCGGCGGCTGGTGGAGTGGTACCTGGCGCTGCTGGACGGGATGCTCACCGACACCGGCGCGCCGGTCCGCCTCCCCGAGGGCCCCGATCTACTCGGCCCGGTCGCGGACCTGCCGACGGACGTGCCGCTGCACACACTGGTCGAGCGGATGGCCGACGCCCGTCCCGACGCGCTCGCGGTCGTCTCGTCCGCCCCTTCGCGGCTCACGACGTCCCCGGAGTCCCCGGAGTCCCCGGAGTCCCCGGAATCCGCGGGCGCCGTGGGGCTCGCGGGGCTCGCGGGGCTCGGCTACGCGGAGCTGGACCGGCGGGCCAACCAGGTGGCGCACCGGCTGCTGGCCCTCGGGGTGCGGCCGCAGGAACCGGTCGCCGTGCTGATGGAACGGCGGCCCGAACTGGTGGTCGCCCTGCTGGGAGTGCTCAAGGCCGGCGCGGCCTACCTGCCGCTCGACCCGGTCTACCCGGCGCGGCGGACCGAGGCCGTCCTGGCCGCCTCGGGGGCCCGGATCGTGCTCACCGAGGCCGAGGTCGCCGCCGCCGGGGACGAGCCGGAGCACCGCCCGGACGTGGCGGTGCCGTCCGACCACCTGGCGTACGTGATCTACACCTCCGGCTCCACCGGAGAGCCCAAGGGCGTCGCGGTGGAACACCGGCAGATCACCCACTACCTGGGCGCGGTGGCCGGCCGGATCCCCGCCGGGACGTCCTCCTTCGCCCTGGTGTCCACCGCCGCGGCCGACCTGGGGCTGACCAACGTGCTGTGCGCGCTGACCTCCGGCGCCACCCTGCACCTGATCGACCACGAGACGGCCACCGACCCGGCCGCCTACGCCGCCTACCTGGCCGCGCGCCCGGTGGACGCGGTCAAGATGGTGCCCAGCCAGCTGGAACCGCTGGGGATGGACGCCCTGCCCGCGAAGTTGCTGATCCTCGCCGGTGAGGCCGTGCCGCCCGACCTGCTGGAGCGGATACGGCGGGCACGGCCCGACCTGGCGGTGCAGATCCACTACGGCCCCACCGAGACGACGGTGTCGGTGCTGGCCTGCGACGCGGACGAGGTGCCTCCCGGCGTGGCGCCGCTGGGCCGGCCACTGGCCGACGTGGCGTGCCGGGTGGCCGACCCCGGAGGGCGGGCCGTGCCGTACGGCGTTCCGGGGGAGCTGTGGATCGGCGGGCCCAGCCTGGCCCGCGGCTACCTGGGCCGGCCCGACCTGACGGCGCAGCGGTTCACCGGCGGCTGGTACCGCACGGGGGACCGGGTGCGGGTGAACGAGTCCGGCCTGGTGGAGTTCCTGGGGCGGATCGACGACCAGGTGAAGGTGCGTGGATTCCGGGTCGAGCTCGGCGAGGTCACCGCGGCGCTGCGGTCCCTGCCGCAGGTGGCGGAGGCGTTCGTGCAGCCGGTCGGCGCCGGGGCGGAGCGGCGCCTGACCGCCTGGGTGACCCCCGCGACCGTGGACGTCGCGCGGGTGCGGGCCGAGCTGCGGGAACGGCTGCCCGACTACATGGTGCCGGCCGCGATCGGCGCGCTGGACGCGCTGCCGCTCACCCCGAACGGCAAGGTGGACCGGGCGGCGCTGCCGGTCCCCGAGGCCGGTCCGGCGGTGCGGGTGCCGCCGGGCACGCCGCAGGAGCACCTCGTCGCCGGGATCTGGGCGGAGGTGCTGGACCTGCCGCGGGTGTGGGCGGACGACGACTTCTTCGCCCTCGGCGGGCACTCCTTCGCCGCGACCCGGGTGGCCGGGCGGCTGCGGGAACGACTGGGCGCGCCGGTCGCGGTGCGGCTGCTGTTCGAACACCCGGTGCTCGCCGACCTGGCCGCCGGCCTGCCCCGCCCGGCCACGGAGACCAGGGCGCGACGGCAGCCGGCGGACGGCCCGGCCCCGCTGTCGGGGGCGCAGGCCAGGCTGTGGTTCCTGGCGCAGCTGGAGCCGGAGAGCACGGCCTACAACGTGCCGCTGGCGCTGCGGCTGCGCGGGCCGCTCCAGGCGGAGGCGCTGCTGGGCGCCGTCCGCGACCTGGCCGAGCGGCACCGGGTGCTGCGCGGCGTGATCGACGACTCCGGCGCCGAACCGGTCCTGGTGACACGGCCCGCCGAGGACGTGCCGGTGTCGACCGCGGACGTCGACGCCTCCGAGGTGGAGGCGACGGTCGCCGCCCACCTGGCCACGCCGTTCGCGCTGGACCGGGAGCCGCCGATGCGGGCGGTGCTCCTCACGGTCGGCGAAACCGAGCACGTGCTCTCGCTCACCTTCCACCACATCGCCACCGACGCGTGGACCCGCGGGCTGCTGCTGTCGGAGCTGTCCGACCTGTACGCGGCCCGGCTCGGGCTGCGCCCGCCACCGGAGGCGCCGCCGGCCCAGTACGCCGAGGTGGCGCCGGTCCCCGACACGGCGGACCTGGAGTGGTGGGCCGAGCGGCTGCGCGGCCTGCCGCCGGTGCTCGACCTGCCCACCGACCGGCCGCGTCCCGCGGTGCCCGACCCGGGCGGCGCCTCGGTGGAGCTCGAACTGCCGGCGGAGCTGGGCGAGCGGGTCAGGACGGTGGCCGCCACCTACCGGGCGACGCCGTTCATCGTGCTGCTGGCCGCGCTGCAGGCGCTGCTGGCGCGGCTGTCGGCCGGCACCGACATCGCGGTGGGTGTGCCGGTCTCCGGCAGGGACCACCCCGACACCGAGGGCGTGGTGGGCTGCTTCCTCAACACCGTGGTCGTGCGGACCGAGGTCGGCGGCGAACCGACCGGCCACGAGCTGCTGGCCCGGGTCAGGGAGGGCGCGCTGGGCGCCCTGGCGCACGCGGGCACGCCGTTCGACCGGGTGGTCGACCTGCTGCGGCCGGAACGGAACCTGGCCGCGACCCCGCTGTTCCAGGTGATGCTGAACCACGTCACCGCCGTGGGACGGCCGCGGCTGCCCGGCCTGGAGGCGACCGAGATCCACCTGCCGGAGCTGACGGCGAAGTTCGACCTGAACTGGCACGTCGTCGACGCGGGGCCCGGCACGCCGCTGCGCGGCGGCCTCGGCTACCGCACCGACCTGTTCGACGCGGACACCGCGGCCCGGTTCACCCGGTGGTACGTGTCCCTGCTGGACGGGATGCTGGCCGACCTGGACGCGCCCGTGGGCGCGGTGCCGCTGGAGCCGGTGACCGGCCCGATCCTGGCCGGCGAACCGCTGCCGCCCCCGGTCGACCCGGCTGGTACGGCGGGCCCGGCGTCCCCGGCCGACCCGGTCGGTACGGCCGGCGCGGCGGGTCCGGTGGGGGCGGTGGGCTCAGTGTCCCCGGCCACCACGGTCGGCACGCCGGCGCCGCTGGACACGCCGGTGCACCGGCTGATCGAACGCTGGGTGGACGCCCGTCCCGACGCACCGGCCGTGGTGGGCGCGGACCGCGCCCTGACCTACGCCGAGCTGGAGACGGACGCCAACCGGATCGCCCACTGGCTGCTGGACGCGGAGGTGGGCGCCGACGAGCCGGTCGGCGTCCTGCTGGAGCCGGGAGCCGACCTGGCCTGCGCCCTGTTCGGGATCCAGAAGTCGGGCGGCGGTTACCTGCCGCTGGACCCGGCGTATCCGGCCGCGCGGATCACCGCCATGCTCGACGCCGCCGGCGTGCGGGCGGTGGTCACCACGGCCGAGTTCTCCGGCCTGGCCGGCGCCGGCCGCCGCGTGCTGGCACTCGACCGGCTCCCGTCCCTGGAGGCGACCCGGCCGCGGGTCGACGTGCGGCCGGAGCACCTGCACCACGTGATCTTCACCTCCGGCTCCACCGGCACTCCCAAGGCCGTGGCCGCCGAGCACCGCGGCGTGGTGAACTACCTGAACGGCATGCTGCCCCGGATCGACGTGCCGGGCGGTTCGTACGCGGTGGTGTCCACCCCCGCCGCCGACTTCGGCCTCACCTGCGTGTTCGGCGCCCTGACCACGGGCGGCACGGTGCACCTGGTGCCCCGGGAGACCGCGATGGACCCCGGCGCGTTCGCCGGCTACCTCGGCGCGCACCACATCGACGTGGTCAAGTGCGTGCCCAGCCACCTGGAGCTGCTGGCCTCCGGCGGCGACCTGGCCGCCGTCCTGCCGGGCAGACTGCTGATCCTGGCGGGGGAGGCGTGCCCGTGGGACCTGGTGGAGCGGGCCAGGGCCGCGCGGCCGGGCCTGCGGATCCAGAGCCACTACGGGCACACCGAGTCCACGATGATCTGCCTGGTCTGCGACACCGAGGAGATCCCGGTCGCGCACCGGACCGGGATCGTGCCGCTGGGCCGGCCCCTGCCGGGCGTGTACGGGCACCTGGTGGACGCGAGCATGCGGCCGGTGCCGGTCGGGGTGCCCGGCGAGCTGGTTGTCGGCGGTCCGGGCGTGACCCGCGGCTACATCGGCCTGCCCGAGCTGACCGCGGAACGCTTCGTGCCCGACCCGCTGACCGGGCAGGGACGCTGCTACCGCAGCGGCGACCTGCTGCGCGTCACGGCCGACGGCCGGGTGGAGTTCCGCGGCCGGGTGGACGACCAGGTCAAGGTGCGCGGCTACCGGGTCGAGCTGGGTGAGATCACCACCGCGTTGCGCGCCCTGCCACAGATCGCCGAGGCCGTGGTGCTGCCGGTGGGCGAGGGGAAGGCCAGGCAGCTCGCCGCCTGGGTGACACCGTCCGCCGGGAGATCCGGGGAGGCCGGGGACGCAGGGGAGACCCGGAAGACCGGGGGAGCCGGGGAGACCGGGGAGGCCGGGAAGACCGGGGAGGCCGGGGGAGCCGGGGAGACCGGGAAGACAGGGAAGACCGGGAGGACGGTCGACACCGCGGCGGTCAGGGCCGCGCTCCGGGAGCGGTTGCCCGACTACATGGTCCCGGCCCGGTTCGTCGTCCTCGACCGGCTTCCGCTCAACCCGAACGGCAAAGTGGACCGGGCCGCCCTGCCCGCGCCGCAGGCGGAGACCGCCGTGTTCGTGCCGCCGTCCACGGCCGCCGAGGAACTGGTCGCCCGGGCCTGGGCGCGGGTGCTCGACGTGGCCGAGGTCGGGGCGCACGACGACTTCTTCGCCCTGGGCGGGGACTCCTTCGCCGCGGTCCGCGCGGTCAAGGAGATCGGCTCCGGCCTGCGGGTGATCGACCTGTTCACCCGGCCCACCGTCGCCGAACTGGCCGCGTTCCTGGACCATCGCGACGGCGGCGGGCTGCTGCACCGGCTGGGCGGCGGCCGTACCAGCGAGTTCACCCTGGTGTGCGTGCCGTACGGCGGTGGGTCGGCGGCCGTGTACCAGCCGCTCGCCTGGGCGCTGGGCGAGGGGGTGGAGGTGCTCGCGGCGGAGCCGCCCGGTCACGACCCGGCCCGGCCGGAGGAGTCGCCGTTGCCGCTGGACGAGCTGGTCGAGGCACTGGCCGCCGAGGTGGCCACGACCGCATCCGCCCCGATCGCGATCTACGGTCACTGCGTGGGATCCGCGCCCGCGGTGGCCCTCGCCCGCCGGCTGGAGGCGGACGGGATCCCCGTACTGGGTGTGATCGCGGGCGGCAGCTTCCCCAGCGCCCGGCTGCCCGGCCTGGCCCAGCGGCTGTTCCGCGGCGACCGATGGGTCTCCGACCGGATGTTCCGGGACGCGCTGCGCGCCGCGGGCGGGCTGCTGGACGACATGGACGAGGCCGCCAAGGAGGTCGCGGTGCGGGCGATGCGCCACGACGCCGACCAGGCGCGGGAGTGGTTCGGCCGTGAGCTGGCCGCCCCGGGGGCGCCGCTGCGCGCCCCCCTCCTGTGCGTGGTGGGCGAACGGGACCGCGCCACCGAGCTGTACCAGGAGCGGTACGCGGAGTGGGCGGCCTTCGCGCCCCGGGCGGACGTGGCCGTGCTGCCCCGCGCCGGTCACTACTTCCTGCGGCACCAGGCGGAGCCGCTGGCCGCCCTGGTGACCGAACACCTGCGGAACTGGGCGTCGGACCGGCTGCCCGTCCCGGTGCGCCCGCCCGACCGCACCGGCCGCACCGGCCTGCGCCCCTTCTACACCGTCGCGGCCGGGCAGTTCGCCTCGGCGGTGGGAACGGCGCTGAGCTCGTTCGCCCTCGGGGTCTGGGCCTACCAGCAGAGCGGCGAGATCCTGGACCTGGCCCTGATCGTGATGCTGGCGCAGATCCCGACCGTGCTGCTCACCCCGCTGGGCGGCGCGCTGGCCGACCGGTGGGACCGTCGCCGGATCATGCTGGCCTGCGACGCGATCTCCGGTCTCGCCATGGCGGCGCTGGTGCTGCTGATGGTCACCGGCCGGCTGGAACTGTGGAACGTGTGCCTCATCGTCGGCGCGACGTCGGTGGTCACCGCGTTCCAGATGCCCGCCTACCTGGCCGCGATCGCGCAACTGGTGCCCAAGCCGTACCTGCCGCAGGCCAACGCCGTGGCGAACCTGGGCTTCGGCGTCGGCAACGTGGTGGCCCCGCTCGCCGGGGGCGCGCTGATCGGCCTGTTCGGCCTGTCGTCGGTGGTGGCCATCGACGTGGTCTCGTTCGGGCTGGGGGTGGTGACCCTGCTGGTGGTCCGGTTCCCCAACCGGCTGTTCCACCGGCGGGAGGAGACGTTCCGGGCGGCGCTGACCGGCGGCTGGCGGTTCCTCACCCGCCGCCGTCCGCTGCTGGTGATGGCGCTCTACTTCGCGGTGGTCAACTTCTGCACCGCGCTGATGTGGGTGCTCGTCACCCCGGTCGTCCTGGCCATCGGCTCCCCGGCGTCCCTGGGCGCGGTGACCGCGGCCGGCGGCCTCGGCGCGGCCGTGGGCACCGCGGTGGTGCTGGTGTGGGGCGGGACCCGGCGCAGGACCGTCGGCATGATCGGCTTCGTGGCCGGGTCGGGGCTCGGCGTGGTGCTGATGGGCGTGTGGCCGGCGGTGTGGCTGGTCGCGGCCGGCCTGTTCCTCCGCCTGGCCTGCATGAGCATCGGCAACGCGCACTGGCTGTCCATCATCCAGGTGAAGGTGGGACCCGAGCTGCAGGGCCGGGTGCTGGCCGTCAACGTCATGCTCGCCACGGCCATGCAGCCGCTGGGCTTCCTGTCGGCCGGCCCGCTGGCCGACTGGGTTCAGCCGCACACCTCGGGGCCCGGCCGGGGGGCGGCGGTGGTGCTGCTGGTCAGCGGCGTGTTCCTGGTCGTCTGGGGACTGCTCGGACTGCGCCACCGCCCGCTGTACCGCCTGGAGGACCTGGTCCCCGACGCCGCGCCGCCGCCGGAGGCCGAGGCCGACCTGGACGCCATCCAGGACGGGGTGCTGAGCAGGGACGAGGCACTGAGCCGATGAGCCGGACGACCGGAGAGACCGGCCCGGACGTCGCCGGAGACCGGGGAGCCGAGCGGACGTGCCGGGCGACGGAGCCTGACGCGGCGAGTCGGGGCACGGCGGCCGACGCGGCGAACCTGGTGACGGAGCCTGACGCGGTGAGCCTGGTGACGGAGGCCGACGTGGCCGCGGCCACGACCAGGATCGCGGCGTTCGTACGGCGCACACCGCTGCTGCGCCTGCCCGGGGAACGGCTCTGGATCAAACCGGAGAACCGGCAGCCCACCCGCTCGTTCAAGGTGCGGGGCGCGCTGAACGCCGTGGGACGGCTGGCCGAACGGGGTGTCGGGCACGTCATCGCCCAGTCCTCCGGCAACCACGCCCAGGCCGTCGCGTACGCCGCCGGCAGGCACGGCCTGCGGGTCACCGTGGTCCTGCCCGACACCGCGCCGGCGCTGAAGGTCGAGGCGGCCCGCCGGTTCGGCGCGGAGGTGGTGATCGTGCCGCCCGCCCTGCGGGAGGTCACCTGCCTGGCCCTCGCCGACCGGCTCGCGGCCACGGTGGTCGGCTCCGACGACTCCGACGTCATCGCCGGGCACGGCAGCGTCGGGGACGAGATCGCCCGGGACCAGTCCCGCGCCGGCGTGATCCTGGTGCCCGTCTGCAACGGCGGCCTGCTGGCCGGGGTCGCGGTCGCCGCCAAGGCCGTCGACCCGGCGATCAGGGTCATCGGCGTCGAGCCCGAGCTGGCCGCCGACGGCGCGGACAGCTTCCGCGCGGGCCGCCGGATCGCGTGGCCGGTGGGACGGACCTACCGCACCGTGGCCGACGGCCTGCGCGGCCCGGTCCTGGGCGCTCTGGCGTGGGAGCACATCCACCGGTACGTGGACGACATGCTGACCGTGAGCGAGGAGAGCATCGGGGCCGCCGCAGACCTCCTCCGGCGGGAGCTGGGGGAGCGCGCCGAACCCAGCGGCGCGGTGACCACCGCGGCCTACCTCACCCACCGTGCCACGTTGCCGCCCGGACCCGTGACGGCCGTCCTCTCGGGCGGAAACGTGGCGGTCCACGCCGACGCCGACACCGCCGAAGCCACGGCCGGCGCCGCGGCCGACCGATCCGGCGGGGGCGAGCGGCCCGAGGCCGCCCCGGGACGCCTCAGAGGAGCTGGGTCAGGTTGACCATGTTGCCGTCGGGGTCGTGGACGTGGGCGACCCGCTCGCCCCACGGCATGTCGTTCGGCGGGCCGAGCACGCGCCCGCCGGCCGCCTCGACCCGCTCCAGCAGCCCGTCGACGTCGTCGACCCGCACGCTCAGCGCGAACCGCTGCGGCGCGGACAGGTCGGCTTCGTCGCTGACCAGGCCGAGCTCGGAGTCGCCCAGCTTCAGTCCCACGAAGAAGACGGGGCCGTCGTCCGGGAAACGGCTCGTCTCCACCGCGCCGAGCAGCCGCTCGTAGAAGGACCGCATCCGGGGCAGGTCGGGGGTGATGATGATGGGCTGGACGGTCGTCATATCCGCTCCTTCGTTCACTTCACGTCGCTGTCCGAGGTGGTACGGCGCGGCGGCGCGAAACTCATCGGCGGGACCGGACCGCTCACGGCCGCAGGGGCGCGCGTCGGCCGGGGGCGTTCGCGGTGGCCAAGGAGGAACCGGCGGGCATGGACGCGCCGGCGGCCAGGGGCGAACCAGTGGGCATGGACGCGCCGGCGGGGAGACCGAAGAGCGGAAGCAGCCGGTCGACGTCGAGGTGGGTGGTGCTGCCGGTGACCAGCCCTCCGGACACGTCGAGGACGACCAGCCCGAACGGGACGTGGACGCCGTCGGGGCCGGGCCTGGTCTGCCAGAACGCCGGTGAGCCGTTCGCCTCGACCGGGATGAGCCGCGCGCCCTCGCAGGACGCGCCGGGGGCCAGCAGCGCCCGCCTGATCTGCTCCCGGCCGCGCAGCCACCAGGCGAAGGGAGGCATCGACAGCATCGCGTCCTCGTGCAGCAGGGCGACGAGCGTGGCGACGTCGTGCCGTTCGAACGCGGCGCAGTAGCGGGCGAGCAGCTCGCGCTGGGCGGGGTCGGACGGCCGGAACGGCTCACCGGGCACGGTGCCCGCCGCCCGGAGCGTCGTCCTCGCCCGCTGCAGCGCGCTGGTCACCGACGCGACGGTGGTCTCCAGGAGGGTCGCGACCTCCTCGGCCTTCCACCGCAGCACGTCGCGCAGGATCAGCACGGCCCGCTGCCGGGGCGGCAGACGCTGCAACGCGGCGACGAACGCCAGGCGGATCGTCTCACGCCGTACGGCCAGCTCCTCCGGGTCGCCGTCCAGCGGCAACACGAGGGCGTCCGGAACCGGCTGGACCCAGGCCCGCTCCGGCGCCGGCCCGCCGATGCCCGCCCCGGCCTCCGACGCCGGGCCGAGGTCCATGGCCAGGGCGCGGCGCTGGACGCTGCGCAGCATGTCGAGGCAGACATTGGTGGCGATGCCGTAGAGCCAGGTGCGCAGAGAGGCCCGCCGCTCGTCGTAGCGGTCGAACGACCGCCAGGCGCGCAGCAGCGTCTCCTGCACGGCGTCCTCGGCCTCGAAGCCGGAGCCGAGCATCCGGTAGCAGTAACCGGTCAGCTCTGTCCGGAACGGCTCCAGCCGGGACACCTCGCCGGTCGGCATCTTGACCATCCCCCGACCATACGCGCCGCCGCCGACACATTCCGCCTCTCCCCCGGCCGGCACCGTGAAGCGGTCGTGCGCGGCGGCCGGAGGCGGGACCGATGAGTTTCCGGTCCCGGATCCGTACCCCTGTCGAGACCACAGGACGAACGGCACCGGCAGGAGATCGTGATGACCGAGGACGACATCCGCAAGGCGGTGGCGGCGGAGCGCGGTGAGCAGGCGGATCTGCTCGCCACCCTGAGCCCGGAACAGTGGGACGCGCCCACGCTGTGCGAGGGGTGGCGGGTACGCGAGGTCGTCGCCCACACGACCATGCCCTTCCGCGCCTCGCTCGGCAGGATGCTGCTGGGACTGGTGAGGGCACGCGGGAGCTTCAACCGCATGGCCGACCGGCACGCGCGCCATGACGCGGCCACGATGTCACCCGAGATGCTGCTCGCCTCGCTGCGGGACAACGTCGAGCACCCGTGGACGCCGCCGGGAGGGGGCGCCGCGGGGGCGCTCGCGCACGACGTTATCCATGGGCTCGACATCACGGTGGGTCTGGGACTCGGCCGCCGGGTTCCGCCGGAGCGGGTCGCCATGGTGCTGGCCGGGATACGGCCGAAGAACATCGCGTTCTTCGGGACCGACCTCACGGGGGTCAGGCTGCAGGCGACCGACATCGACTGGAGCCACGGCACGGGGGCACCGCTCCGGGGCCCGGCGCAGGACCTGCTTCTCGTCGTCTGCGGGCGGCGCCTGCCGCCGGGCAGGCTCACGGGCGAGCCCGCGGCGCGGTTCTCCCGGTGACTCCGGAGCCGCCCGGTCGCCCGTCCACCGGTTCGAACGGCGGGGCGGCGCCGGCCGGGCGAGCCCGGGTTCTTCCCGAATGCGATTCGATAATTTTGCGTGATAGTTGAAAGTTTCACTATCACGAAGAATTCCTCCGGGTGTTCGCCCACGTTATAGGGGTGGCGAACACCCGCGCGCCGCCCCCCGGACGGTGCGCCGTTGACATGCGAGGCCCGATCTTGAAAAGTCGCATGGGAGCGCTCCCATTCTCCCTCCGACTCCACTTGGGGGTCAGATCCGCATGTCATCGACACATGAAGCGTTTCCCACCACACCACACGGAACGCCGGTCCCCGAGCCGGGGCGGCGTCTCGGTCCCCTGACGGGGGCACGGCGTCTCTCTCTCCCGCTGAGAAAGGGCGTCACCGCCGACACGGCCGCCGGGAGCCAGGGACTGTTCATGGCCCTGTACCGGATCGTGCTGGGGCTGCTGTTCGCCTGCCACGGCGCGGCGACCCTGTTCAACGTGCTGGGAGGTCCCGAGGGCGGCCACGTGCCCGCCCTCGGACAGTGGCCCTCGTGGTGGGCCGCGGTCATCGAGCTGGTCGGCGGAGTCCTCGTCCTCCTCGGCCTAGGCGCCCGCACCGCCGCCGTCATCTGCTCGGGCACCATGGCGTTCGCCTACTTCACCGTCCACCAGTCCCACGCGCTGTTCCCGATCCAGAACGGCGGGGAGAAGGCCGCCCTCTTCTGCTGGGGCTTCCTGCTCGTCGCGGTCCTCGGCCCCGGCCGATGGGCGCTGTCCACGCTGCTGACGCCCTCGCGGACCCCCGCATCCGAGAGGGCGTGACGACCGCGGCGGACCGCCGCACGGCCCCCGCACCCGCTCCACGGCCGACGGCCGGCGGGGAGCCGCCGGCCCACCCGGGTGTACGGATGACCGATCGTGTTCCCTCCATCCCCCTGGCGCCGTTCCCGGCGCCAGGGGGATGGAGGGATTCCTCTGCCGTCATCGTCACGCGGGACGACCCGCGGGCCGCCCGCCTCTGTCGCGCAAGGCTTCTCACCCCGTTCTGAGGGCGTGATCGACCGGAGGGGACCAGTACGGATCCCGGCCGCTGAGCGCGAGCGCCCGGTCAAGCGCCGGCGCTTCGTCTTTCACGGGCAGTGGTGAAGCGTATATGCCCATCTGGCGACCCTGTTCGCCCATGTCGACGATGAAGCGGTAGGCCGACTCGGCGACATCGCCGGCGCAACGGTAGTCCTGTCCGGTCGCTCGTGCCAGGTCCCAGCCGTGGATGACCAGGTCACTGGTGAGCATGGTGGCCGTCAGCGGCGCCGGCATCTCCATCCCGCCGAAGTCGATCGTTCCCTCCCACGCCGCCGGGTCACCCCAGGCCGTGATGGCGGCGGCGGCCTCATCGCCGAAGCGCTCGGTCCATTCGCCGGACATCAGGTCCCGTCCCCACAGCTCGCCCGGCACCACCTGTCCGCGGCCGGCGAGACCCAGCGCGTGGACCACCTGAAGCAGATGGCCGGCCAAGGCCCGTACGTCCCAGTCACGGCATGGCGTGGGTGCGCTGAGATGCCCGGGGGCAACGCCCCGCACCACGTCGGCCGTCCGGGAAGCCGCCTGCCGCACCAGCGAGTGAAGTTGCATAGGCGCAGATTAAGCGGTGGTCCTGCCGCGGTATTGAACAAACGCGACATCACACCGGTGCTTGCTACCCTGCACTCGTGCCGGCGATTCTCCATCCTGGGGCAGGACAGCGGAAGTTCCGGTTCCAGGCGGTGAAACCCGCCCCGGAGCTCACGGCGTTCGTCGACCATTACTGGATCGTGACGTGGGACCTGCGGGGCCAGAGCCCCTACGAGCAGCAGGTGCTGCCCCACCCGGCGGTCAACATGACGTTCAAGGCGGGCCGGTGCCGGATCGCCGGGGTGCCGCAGGGCAGATTCTCGGAGGTTCTCCAGGACGCGGGACGTGTCTTCGGCGTCCGATTCCAGCCCGGAGGATTCCGTCCCTTCCTCGGCGCGCCGATATCCACGATCACCGACCGGTTCCTCGCCCTGGACGAGGTCTTCGGCGCCGCCGGACGGCACCTCGAGGACGCCGTCATCGCGGCGGACGATCCGGCGGCGGTGGCGCTCACGGATGGCTTCCTCGCCACCCGGGCACCCCGGCACCCCGACCCCGCGGCCGAACTCGTCGCGGCCATCATCGCGCACTCCGCCACCGACCCCGGCGTCACCCGCGTCGACGAGCTGGCCGGCCGGTTCGGCATCGGAGTCCGGCAGATGCAACGGTTGTTCGCCGACTACGCCGGGGTCAGCCCCAAGTGGGTGATCCGGCGCCACCGCCTCCACGAGGCCGCCGCTCGCGCGACCGGCGAAACCGATCTCGATCTGGCCCGGCTCGCCGCGGATCTCGGCTACAGCGACCAGGCGCACCTCACCCGGGACTTCGCCGACATGGTCGGCCTCCCTCCGTTCCGGTACGCCAGAGCCCAGTGAACCGCCGCCGAACCGCTGGGCGGGACGAAGCGCGCGGCCTGAAAAGGCTCCCTGCCCGGCAGGCGGACCGGTGAGGACGACGAAGGCCTGAGACGGGGCATCGGCGCCAGGTCGATATCAGCGGCATTCCGGGGAATTCGTCCGTACAATCCCCAGCGGGGGTGGGCGATGGCCACGCGTTCTACGGATACCACCGCGGCACCGCGTTCCACGGGCACCACCGCGTCGGCGCGTCCTGCCCGCGCCGCCGCGTCACGGCGTTCCACCGACGTCACCGCCTCCCGTTCCACGGGCGGTGTCGCGTCCCGTTCCATGGGCGGCACCGCCCTGCTCGCCGTCGCGGCCGGAGCGGCGTGGCTGCTGTTCGTCACCGGTCTGGGGATCGGCCAGGGCGGCATCTGGCGCAGCGGCCTGATCTGGACGCTCGGCGCGCTGGCCGGCCTCTCCTTCCTCACGATCGGCATCGTCATCGCCCGGGAGCATCCGCGTAACCAGGTCGGCCCGCTCATGGTCCTGCTCGGGCTCGCGTGGATCCCTCAGCAGATACTGTTCCTCCCCGGCGACCCGCTGTGGGCGCTGGCACTGTGCGGCGTCTGGGCGGCGATCGCCTGCCATCTGTTCCTCGCCTTCCCCACCGGCAGGCTGGGCCACGTGTCGTACCGGGTGGTGACCGGCCTGGCGTACGTCGCGTCCCTCGTGCTGTCCGTGACCCAGGCCCTCGTCCGCCTTCCGCTGCCCACGCCGCTCCAGCACATCGTCGTCGCGATCGACACCTCGTCCTGGCAGGCGACGGTCCTCATCTCCGGCGCGGTGCTCGTCCTCACGGTCAAACGCTGGCAGCGGGCCAGCGTGGCGCAGCGCCGGGCGATCGCACCGGTCACCGGCGCGTCGATCGTCGCCACGGTCGCCTTCGCCGGGGACCGCGTGGCCAACCTCTTCCCCCCGAACCCGGTGCAGCTCCCCACCGCGCTCGTCATGCTGGCGGCCTTCACGGCGGTCCCGCTGGCGTACCTCGCCGGGCTGATGCGAAGCCGCATGGACCACGGACGGGTGGCCGAGCTCGTGGTCCACCTGAGCAGGCGCGAACGGCCGGACACGCTGCGCGACGAGCTGGCCGCCACCCTGCGGGACCCGGGGCTGACCGTGGGCTACTGGACGGCCGACCAGGACCGCTACGTGGACGCCGACGGCCGCCCCGTCGACCTGGATCCGGGACGGGGCAGGGCCGTCACCCGCGTCGACCAGGGCGAGGCGCCGCTCGCCGTACTCGTGCACGACGCCGCCCTGCTGGAGCAGCCCCTGCTGGTCGAGGCCGCGTGCGCCGCCGCGGCCCTCGCCCTGGAGAACGAGCGGCTCACCGCGGACCTGCGGGCCAGGCTGCGGCAGCTCGCGGCCTCCCGGCGGCGGATGCTGCAGTGGGGCGAGGCCGAACGCCGCAGGATCGAACGCGACCTGCACGACGGCGTGCAGCAGCGGCTGCTGTCGGTGGCGATGACGCTCGGACTGGCCGAGGCCGCCGGCGCGAACCCCGGGCGGGCCGCACCGCTGATCGGCGAGGCCAAGACGGCGGTGCTCGCCGCGCTGGACGACCTGCGCGCCGTCAGCCACGGCATCCACCCGCCGGTGCTGACCGAGCGCGGCCTGGCCGGTGCGGTCAAGGAGCTGGCCGCCGTCTCCTCCGTCACCGTCGCCGTCACCTGCGACCTGGAGGCGGCCGGGCCGCTGCCGCAGTCCGTGGAGACCGCGGCCTACTACATCGTCAACGAGGCCCTGGCCAACGTGACCAGGCACGCCGCCGCGTCGAAGGCATGGGTACGGCTCGCCCGCCACGAGGGCCGCCTCCTGGTCGAGGTGGGCGACGACGGCGCGGGCGGGGCCGACCCCGCGCGGGGTTCGGGGCTCGCGGGTCTCGCCGACCGCGCAGAGGCCAACGGCGGCAGGCTCACGATCGACAGTCCCCCGGGGGAGGGAACCGTGCTGAGGGTGGTCCTGCCGTGCGCGTAGCGATCTGCGAGGACTCCACGCTGTTCCGCGAGGGACTGGCCCGGCTGCTGGCCGAGTCCGGGTTCACCGTGGCGGCGTGCGTCGACGACGCCGACGAACTCCTCGCCCACGTGGGGCAGGACCCGCCCGAGGTGGCCGTGCTCGACATCCGGCTGCCGCCCACGCACACCGACGAGGGGCTGCGCGCCGCCGTCACCCTGCGGGAACGGCACCCGGAGGTGGGGGTGCTCGTGCTGTCGCAGTACGTCCGGGTGAGCTACGCGGTCGAGCTGCTCGGCGGCCGCACCGAGGGGGTGGGCTACCTGCTGAAGGACCGGGTGTCGGACCTGGCGGAGTTCGCCGCGGCCATCCGCCGGGTGGGGTCGGGCGGGTCCGTGCTGGACCCGGTCGTCGTCGAGCAGCTCGTCGGCCGCCACCGGCAGCCCGGCGACCCGCTGGGCCGGCTCACCGACCGCGAGCGCGCCGTACTGCGGCTGATGGCCGAGGGACGCACGAACATGGCGATCGCCGAACGACTGGCCATCGCCGAGCGCACCGTGGAGAAGCACTGCACGAGCATCTTCGCCAAGCTCGACCTGGAGGCGAGCGCGCACGACCACCGGCGGGTACTGGCGGTGCTGCGCTACCTGAACGCGTGACAGGCAATCCCCGTACGGCCGGCGACGCCCGGTCGCGTGAGGGGTGCGGGTAACCGCACCTTTCGAAGGGTGCCAGCCGGGTTCCCCCTCCGGCTGCCGTCGTCGATGATCGGCTCGACGGAAAAGTCATCGACGGAAAAGGAACACACTGATGGCGGTGGACGCTGGAGTACGGCGGCTGCTCGCGGACTCCGGGCAGGTGCGCCCGAGGGTGAGCCTCCGGACCGACATGGTCACGGCGCTGCTCGGCGTCTGGTTCGGCGTCGGGCTGATGATCGACGCCTGGGCGCACAGCAACCTGGCCGAGCTGGAGACGTTCTTCACGCCCTGGCACGCGGCCTTCTACTCGGGGTTCGCGGCGGTGTCGGCGTGGATCATCTGGCAGGTCTACCGCAACGTCCGCACCGGCCGCAGCGGCCTGTCCGCGGTGCCGGACGGATACCTCGCGGGGCTGCTCGCCATCCCGGGGTTCGCCGCGTTCGGGTTCGCCGACCTGATGTGGCACACGTTCCTGGGCATCGAGCAGACCGTCGACATCCTGTTCAGCCCCTCCCACCTGGGGCTGATCGTGACGATGATGCTCATCATCACGAGCCCGCTCCGTTCGGCCTGGAACGCCCCGGACCTCGGGGACCGGCCCAGCCTGTCGCGGCTGCTGCCCGCGCTGGTCGGGCTCGGCTTCGGCGCCGCGCTGGTGTCGCTGTTCGTGTCGTACGGCAACGCCGTCCAGTGGGGCGCGGAGAGCGTCGTCCGGGCCTTCTCCAGTGCGGACGACGGCGGCGCCGGCGCCCTGGCCGCATCGATGATCATTACGAACGTGATGCTGCTCGCCCCCGTGCTGCTCCTCCTGCGGAGGTGGCGCCTGCCGTTCGGCAGCGTGACCGTGCTGTCCGTGGTGGGCGTCCTGATGCCGGGCGCGCAGACGGCCTTCGGCAACGTGCCGATCCTGTTGACGTTCGTCATCGCCGGGCTGGTGGGCGACCTGCTGATCCGGTGGCTGCGCCCCTCGCGGGAGCGCCGGGCCGCCTACTGGGCCTTCGCCGGCCTGTCGGCGTTCGCCACCTGGTCCCTGTACGTCGCGGTCGCCTCCCTGGTCGTGGGGCGGCTGCCCGCCGTACCCGAACTGTGGACCGGCGCGCCGATCGTGGCGGGTCTCATCGGCCTCGCGCTCGGCGTCCTGTTCCTCCCGAACGCGATGCCCGCGCAGACGGGCCTCCTCCCGAACGGGACATCCACGGAGACCGGTCTCCTTCCGAGCGGGACGCCCGCGCAGACCGGCGGGGCAGGCGTCCGACAGACATGATCCGGCTGCTCCGGCTGTTCTGCCTGGCCGTCCTGCTGACGATGGCGTCGGCGTCGCCCGCGGTGGCGCACGACGTCAGGGCGGGGGCGGACCTGCGGATCGCGCAGACGATCGCGGGCGCCGAGCTGACCCTCGTCATCAAGGCCACGACCCGCGTTCCGGGGCCGCTGCGCGTCGAGGTGGTCGGGTTCCCCACCGCTCCGGCGCTGGACCTGCGGCTCCGGTCGATGACCGACGGGCGCGTCACGCACGGTACGGCGGCGCCCGGCCGCCCCGCCCGGCTGCGGGTCGAGGAGACCGGGCCGCACGAGCTGACCGTCGCCGCCGGGGGCGAGACCGCGACGATCCCGTTCCGGGTCCTGGTGGACCGCGGCTCCGGGTGGGAGTACCTGATCTACGGCGGCCTTTTCACGGCCGGTCTGCTCCTGGTGGGCGGCCTGCTCAGCGGGGCGTTCAACCGGCGCGGCAGGCCGGCGTTCGTCGTGACCGCGGTCGCCGCCGCGGGGATCTCGGTCGCCGCGCTGATCGTGGTCCTCGAACCCTGGCTGCCCGCCGGGTCGCCGGACGGCGCCGAGCCCCGGCCCACGGGCTCCGCGCTCGGCAGGCCGTACGTCCAGCGGGTGGTGAGCACGGTTCCCGCCCATCCGGTGGCGGGGGAGGAGTTCGTGACGCGCGTGGAACTGTTCGACGGATCCACCGGGCGGCCCGTCGACGACCTCGCCGTCCACCACGAGGCCATGGCCCACCTGGTGGTCACCAGCGAGGACGGCCGCTACTTCCGCCACGTCCATCCGCTGCGCACCGCGCCGGGCCGGCTGGAGGCGCGGCTGCGCGCCGACCGTCCCGGCCGCTACCTCGCCTACGTCGAGCTCGAACGCACCGACTCGGGCGGCCAGCTCCTCACCGCCTCCTTCACGGTCGCCGGCCCGGGAAGCTCCCCGACGGCCTCCCCCGACCCGGACGCCCGGGACGCGACGGCCCCGCCCGAGACAGGAGACGCCTCGGACGGCCGGGACGCGACGGCCTCGCCCGGTGCCGGAGACCCGGACCCCGCGTCCTCACCCGGCCCCGGGATCCACGGCGCCGAAGCGGGGACGGTGACGATGACGCCCGCCGTACCGCAGGCGGGGAGGCCCGCCACCGTCGAGGTGGTCACGAACGGGACGCCTCGGCCGTGGCTCGGAATGACGGGACACCTCATCGTGCGCGCCGAGGACGGCGAGTTCCTCGGCCACGTCCACGAGATGGGGACGCCCGGCAGCCGGTTGCGCTTCACGTTCGGATTCCCCGCGCCGGGCCGCTACTTCACCTGGGCGCAGTACGCCACAGACCGCGGCATCACCACCGTGCCCTTCACCGTGGAGGTCCCCCGATGATCCGGAAGAAAGCCCGGGGAGGTCTGGGCGGCCTGATGCTCATCGGGATTCTGGGGGTCGTGATCATCGTGTTCTTCGCCGCCCGTGCCTCGGGCGGAGACCCGGTGACCACGGCGGGCGCCCACTACGCCGTCACCGTCACCGCCGACCGGAACACGATCGACGTACGGCTGGACAGGGGAGAGGCCGACACGGTCACCGTCGCCGCCGTGATGCCCGCCATGGGCCACGCGATGCCCGAGGTCACGGCCAGGAAGACCGCCCCCGGTCACTTCGTCGCGGAGGGCGACCTGTTCTCCATGGGCGGCGGGTGGGAGCTGTCCGTCCGCCTCGCCGGCCCCTCGGGCGAGGAGACCCTCACGCTCACCACCCTCATCACCGGCTGACGCCGCGCCGTACCCACCCGGGAAGGCTGGACGATGCCGATCGCCCAGCCTGTCTTATCCCCTGTGGTACGGCCTGCACCTGGCGGCGGCGGTGGCCGTGGGCGCGGTGCTGGTGGTCTCCTCGCGGAGGGAGGCCGCCGAGCAGGGGAGGACACCGGTCCTCATCGCACTGAGCATCGGCCTCACCGTTCTGGTGATCCTCTCCATCTGAAAGCCTCCTCGCCGCGGCCGGGAGGCTTCCGCCCACCCGGTCGCACATTCATCGAGCCTGAAATTTTCAGAGCAATGGCTTAGAAACTTTCTATGCCTTCCTCTCCGCGCATGAGGCCGGGTTGCGGAAGAAGGCGGTGACACCGTCGCTGACCTGCGGCACGAACCAGGGGACCGTCTCCCGAAGTACGTGCTGGTGAAATGGCCCGTGCATCGATCCGGTGGCCATGCGGCGAGCAGTGGTTCACGGAAAATCACCATGTTATGTTTCCCTGCGCATCGTGTTTCTGTTGCACGGTCGGGATCGCCCTCGTGTCGGCGTCTCACCCCTCACGTCACCACCGGCGGCCGGCTCGCGCCGACCCGTACAAGGCAAGGGAGCGCTCTTGAATCCGCAATTCCTCCGAAGAGCCCGGCTGCGGGTGCGCATGGTCGTCGGCACGCTGGCCGTGCTGCTGGCCGCGGGGATGACGACGGCCGTCAACGCGCAGGCGGCCGCGGGCTGCCGGGTGGCGTACGAGGTCGCGGCCCAGTGGGCGGGCGGCTTCACCGCGAACGTGAACGTCACCAACCTCGGCGACCCGATCAACGGCTGGCGCCTGGCCTGGACGTTCCCCTCGGGCCAGCAGGTCACCCAGGCGTGGAACGCGACGGTCACCTCCTCGGGCGCGCAGGTCACCGCGGCGAACGCGAGCTACAACGCGGCCGTCGCGACCAACGGGACGGTCTCCTTCGGCTTCAACGGATCGTGGTCCGGGAGCAACACCGCCCCGGCCGCGTTCACACTCAACGGCGTCACCTGCACCGGAGGGACCGGCGGAACCCCGTCCCCCAGCGCGACGCCGACGACGTCACCCAGTCCGAGCCCCTCGCCGACGACGTCCCCGCGGCCGGGCGACGCGATGGCCACGGTGGCCGCGATGCAGCCCGGCTGGAACCTGGGCAACACGCTCGACGCCATCCCCGATGAGACGGCATGGGGCAACCCGCTGACGACCCGGGCCCTGCTGCACCACGTGCGATCCCAGGGGTACAACAGCATCCGGATCCCGGTGACCTGGAGCAACCACCACGGCCCGGCCCCCGACCACACCATCGACGCCGCCTGGCTGAACCGCGTCCGCGAGATCGTCGACTGGTCCCTGGCGGAGGGCTTCTACGTGATGATCAACCTGCATCACGACTCCTGGCAGTGGATCAACACCTACCCCGGCGACCGCACGACCGTGATGAACCGGTACACCGCGCTGTGGAAGCAGATCGCCGGCACGTTCCGCGACCACTCCTCCAAGCTGGTGTTCGAGAGCATCAACGAACCGCAGTTCACCGGCACCTCGGGAGACGCGGCGAGCGACCAGGTGCTGAACGAGCTCAACACCGAGTTCGTCCGCCTCGTGCGCGGGACCGGCGGCGGCAACGCCACCCGGCTGCTCGTGCTGCCCACCCTGCACACCAGCGGCGAGCAGGCCCGGCTGGACGCGCTGAAGACCACCTTCGACCAGCTGAAGGACCCCAACCTCGCCGCGACCGTGCACTTCTACGGGTGGTGGCCGTTCAGCGCCAACATCGCCGGCGGCACCCGGTACGACAGCAACGTCGAACAGGACCTGGTCGGCACCTTCGACCGGGTGCACGACACGTTCGTCTCCCGCGGCATCCCCGTGATCATCGGCGAGTGGGCGCTGCTCGCCTACGACCACACCCGGCCCGGCATCATCGAACGCGGCGAGTTCCTGAAGTTCATCGAGGCCGTCGGCTACCACGCCCGCACCCGGAAGCTCACCACCATGCTCTGGGACGCGGGCCAGTTCCTGAACCGCAACGAGCTGCGATGGCGTGACCAGGGCGTCTACGAGATGATGAAGGCCAGCTGGACCACGCGCTCAGGCACGGCCTCGTCCGACCAGGTGTACGTCCCCCGCAGCGGCTCGATCACCGCCAGGACGCTCACGCTCAACCCCAACGGCACCTCGTTCCAGGGCCTGTGGCAGAGCGGCACCAAGCTCGCCGCCGGCACCGACTACACCGTGTCCGGCGACACGCTGACCCTCACCGCGGCGGCCCTCACCCGGCTTGCCGGCAACCGCGCCTACGGCGTGAACGCCACCATCGAGGCCCGCTTCTCCCAGGGCGTGCCGTGGCAGATCAGCGTCATCACCTCCGACCCGCCGACCCAGGCCGCCGCCACCGGCACGACCGGCTCGTTCACCATCCCCACCCAGTTCCGCGGCGACCAGCTCGCCACGATGGAGGCCAAGTACGCCGACGGAAGCAACGCGGGACCGGCCAATTGGACCCCGTTCAAGGAGTTCTGGGCGACCTTCCAGCCCGACTACGCCGCGAACACCATCATCATGAAGCCCGAGTTCTTCGCCGAGGTCAACGACGGCCGCGTCACCCTCACCTTCCACTTCTGGAGCGGCACGAAGATCACCTACAACCTCACCAAGTCCGGCACCACGGTGACCGGCAGCACCGGCTGACGGTCACCACGCCGCCGGTCACCGTGGTGCCCGGCGGCACCGGTTGACGAACAACCGTCGGGGGCCGCGGCCGACGCGGCCGCGGCCCCTCCCGGTGTGAGGAGAGCGGCCGGCGTCAGTGCCCTTGGAGGTAGGGGAAGACCTGGCCGAAGTCGCGGGTGGCGAGCCGGTCCCACCGGATGCCGAAGATCAAGGTCCCTCCGTCTCCGAACATCATCCCGTTGTCCTCGTCGAGCTGGAGCAGGTTGACCCACCGGGACGCCTCCGCCGCGAAGCCGGGATCCTTCGGGTCCACCCCGGCCGCGTACGCGGCAGCGGCTTCGACCGGCCGGTGCAGGGCGTCGGAGTGGCCGCCGACCTGGTGCGCCCGTCCGCCCTCCGCCTCGGCGAAGTCGGCGAGCATGTCGCCGAAGGTCTCCCAGGGATCCTCTCCCACGACGCGGTCCCAGAAGTCGTCGCCCAGCCTGAACAGTTCGTCATGGCCACGCGTGGGCCAGGTGGCCACGGTCTCGGCGGCGAGCGGAACCTCGGGGAACACCCGCGCCTCCCCGCGGACGGGCGCCTCCTTCTCGGGCACGCGTACGGCCCCGGGAGGGAGCAGGATCACCCGCGCGGCCGTACCCTCCCAGGTGGCGAAGAACAGCAGCGCGCCCTCGGCGGGCAGATCGATGTCCGACTCGTACGCCGCGAGCGCCGCGCAGTCCAGCTCGGCGAGGAACTCCATCCCCGAACCGCCGTCTTCGGTGCCCGGCCACGGCACTCCGGCGGGCAGCCGAGGCAGGCCGCCCAGCCGGCCGACGACGGTCTCGCCCTCCTCGGCGATCGACAGCCGGACGGCCGGACGAGCCAGGGCGACGAACGGCTCGGCGAGCTCCTCGGGTAACAGCTCTCGGACGTACTCGGCGAAATCAACCATCCAGTCCTGCATGGCGCCCATCCTGTCGGTATTCGATCTTGAGTGGAACGGTGCTCGGGCAACAAGTCCGGCCCGTGAGAGTGCTCGGATAGCGGGCCCGGCCCGTAGAGAGTGCTCGGGAAACAGGCCCGGCCCGTGAGAAAGGCGAGGTCAGCGCCAGTGGTCGCGCTCCGGCAGACGCAGCCACACGTCAGGCGGGCCGGTGACCGCTCGCGCGTCGGTCAACCGCAGACCCGCGTAGGCGCAGGAGTAGGCGACCGCGTCGTACCGGTAGAGGTAGGCGAAAAGGACCTCAAGGGACCCGTCGTCCTCCCAGGGAGATCCACCGGGATGCAGATCCCACCCGACGATCTCGCCGTCACGAACGACGCTGCCCTGATCACCGCTCTTGGGATTGGCGTACAGGCCGTAGCAGACGGTCCCCGCGGACAGCCGCTTACTGATACCGGACGCCTGCGGCATGTATCCCCAGGGCTGGGTGACGACGCAGCCGCCGGGCACGTCGGTGACGCCGACGTAGGCCATCGACTCGTCATCGAAGGGGTCGATCTCGTCGAGGAACTCCTCGGGATCGACGCTCTCGACCGCGGCCTCCAGCCGCCGCGCCGCCTCGGCCGCGTCTATCCCGGCCACGCACGCCAGCCCCGTGCCCTCGTAGTCGAGCTCGCCCAGCGCCGCCCTCAGCCGTTCCGCCTCCACCACCGCGGCGATCTCGTCATCCGTCAGCCCGCTCACCCCGGCGGGCCGGCCGAACAGGTCCGGTTCCGGACCGGCCAGACTGAGACGTCCGGGCGACCAGCCGCTCATCATCGGTTTCCACGGATCGGCCCCGGCGGCCACCAGAACGCGGACGTTGTCGTGACGCCCCTCGTACACGGCGACCCAGAGGGCGGTACGGCCCTCATACAGGGCGTCGACGTCCTCCACCCGCCCGGCCAGCTCCGCGACCTCCTTGGGCGAACCGTCCTCGGCCGCGTCGTGTAACGCCGACTCGTCGTCATGCATGCCTGTGACTCCTTTCGGGGGTGGAGTGAAGAACACACTGCGGCACCGACAAAACGGGGTCGGCGAAGTCCCGCCGAAGGGGAGCGGACCGAGGCGAACGCTCGCGAATCTGCGGTCAGGCAAGACACGAGCCCCGTCTGACCCGGGAAACGCCTTCAAGATCGTCATCTGCACCGAAGGCCGACTCCTCCCGACGGCCTCCAGAAGCCGGTGGCATCCTTCGAACTGCCATTCCGTTACTAACTTAAAAGTTACTAACATTGATGTTAGTATTCTGGTGGGCTCTGGGTGAACTCTGGAAGGCGGCGATATGGCGGACTTCGTAGGCAGGCGACACGAACTCGCGACGCTGGATCGAGAGCTGGCCAAGGTGACCGCCGGAATCGGTGGAGAGCGATCCGGACGGTGCCTGATGCTCCGAGGTCGCCGCCGGGTGGGCAAGTCGCGGCTGGTGGAGCGGTTCGCCGAGAGATCCGGCGCGCCGTTCCTCTTCTACGCCGCCACCGGGGCATCGCCGGAGACGGACCTGGAACGGCTCAGCCAGGACGCGCGGTCCTCCAGCCTTCCCCTGGCGAATCTGCTGTCCGCGGCCCGTCCGGAGAGCTGGGACGCCGCATTCGATGTGCTGGCGGCGGCACTGCCGCACGACCGGGCGAGTGTGGTGGTCATGGACGAGGTGCCCTACCTGATGGACGCGAAGGGTGCCTTCGAAGGCATGCTCCAGCGGGCCTGGGACCGAGCACTGGAGACGAAACCGGTCCTGCTGGTCCTCATCGGCTCCGACCTGTCGATGATGGAGGCGCTGAACAGCTACGCACGTCCGTTCCACCAGCGTGGACGGGAGATGGTGCTGGGCCCCCTCAACCCGGCGGAGGTGGGCGAGATGCTCGGCCTCGATCCCGCCGAGGCCTTCGACGCGGCCCTGATCACCGGTGGACTGCCCTTGATCTGCGCGGAGTGGCCGCACGGTGCCGGAATGTGGGAGTTCCTGCAGGCGGCACTCAGCGATCCGGTGTCGGCCTTGCTGGTGTCGGCGGAGCGCTCACTCGCCGCCGAGTTCCCCCAGCAGGCGCAGGCCCGTACCGTCCTCGCGGCGATCGGCAGCGGCGAGCGGACGTTCTCCAACATCGCCCGCGCCGCCGGAGGCATCGAATCGACCCCGCTGCAGCGGTCACTGGGGATCCTCGCGGACAAGCGGGTGATCGCGGCGGAGCTTCCCGTGTCCACACGGCCTTCGAAGGACCGTCGCTACCGAATCGCAGACCCCTATCTCCGCTTCTGGCTGAAGCTCCTGGGGCCGGCGATGGAGGAGATCGAGCGGGGCCGCGGTGACCTGACGCTGGGGCGCATCCGCGAGAACTGGACCAGTTGGCGCGGCAGAGCCGTCGAACCCCTGGTCCGCGAGGCGCTGGCCCGGCTGCTGCCCGACGCACACCTCCCCGCAGCCCCCGCCATCGGCGGCTACTGGACCCGTACCAACGACGTGGAGATCGACATCGTGGGAGCGGACCGCGCGCCGATCGCCGGGGAGCTGTTGTTCGTCGGCTCGGTGAAGTGGCTGGAGAACTCCCCGTTCGACCGGCACGACCTCGCGGCACTGCACCGCCACCGCGCCGCGCTCACACCCGACCCCGTACCGGTGATCGCCGTATCGCGCAGCGGGACCGACTGCACGGGACTCGACGCGGCATACGGTCCGGCCGAACTTCTCACGGCCTGGTCCTCATGAGCCCGCCGGGACGCATGCCGAGTCGTCGACGTACGGGCCGCCGACCGTACCGGCTCGGTACGGCGACCTGTGGCCAGCGACGGTGCCGATCCAGGAGGACGAGCCGTGGCTGGCGGCCGTCACCGAATCCTGATCACCCGGACACCTCGTCGAGCCACAGGCGGCGGCTGAAGCCGCCCCGCTCGGTTCGCTTGCGGCGTGCCGCTTCCCGGATCTGCTCCTCGGAGAGTCCGAGTGCTCCGGTGAGGGCCGCCAGCACCTCGTAGATGTCAGCCAGTTCACCCAAACGTTCGTCGGGCCCGGCCTGGCGCAGCTCGTCGGCCTCTTCGATGAGCTTGGCCATCAACGCGGGGACCAGCTCCGATTCGTCGAGGACACGGACCTCGGCCGTCGCGCCGTCGGCCTCGATGATCTCCGGAATCCGATCGCGGACCAGCTTGCCGTATTTGATTGTCCGTTTTTGCATGAGAATGTCGCCCTCCTGGCGGATACTCCGCATGTGGATTACCAGCGCGGCGTGGTCACCGGTGAGAGCGTATGGCGCGCAATCGTCCTGTACGGTGCCAACTCGGCCACCTACAAGTTCGCCTTCGGCGCGACCCTGCTGGACATCGCCGCCACCGGCCGGAACCACGTCACGCTGGAGGAACTGGCGCCGCGGTACGCGGAGCTCCTCTGCCAAGCACTCCAGCGCCAGCCCCGGCAGGGCACCTCCGAGAGCAGCAGGTTCCTGGCCGCCTGCCGCGCGTTCAACGCCGGCGAGATCGACCTCGACACGCTGCACCGGCGAACCGTCCAGCTCGGCTTCGCCAACGTCATCGACGCCTTCCCCAAGCTCGGCGGCGACCAGGCACCGGTGCGCTACTACGAGGACCGGCGCAAGAGCCCCGTCTCCCCGGGCCTGGTGCTGCGCGACGAACTCCTCGAACTCGCCCGATCGGTGCACGCTCCCGACCTCGACGCCGAGACCGCCGCCCGGTGGCGGCTGGTGGAGACGGCCTGGGCGACCGGCGTCTCCGGCGCCGTACTCGTCCCCTCGGCGGCCTACGACTCCAGCGTCCAACTGGTCCGCGACCCCGGCACCCAGCCGGCCCGCGACTCCGGCGTCCGGCTGGTCCGTGACTCCGCCCCCCGGCTGGTCTACGACTCCGGCACCCAGCACCTGGTCCTGCGGACCGAGCTGCGTCGCAAGAGTGTCACCGGAGTCGTCCCCGCCCTCAACGGATACCAGGACGGCCGCTGCGCTTACTGCGATCAGCTCATGGTCCAGGAGAGCAGTGGCCCCATCGTCGAGCATGTCCTGCCCTGGAAACTGCTCACCCGCGACTGGAACGGCCCCGACGTCGACACCGTCTGGAACCTGGTCCTGTCCTGCAAACCCTGCAACAACGCGAAGCGGGACCGGGCACCGCACGAGTCGTGGATGCCGTGGCTCGAACAGCGCAACAACGACCTCATCGAATCGCGCCATCCGCTGCGCGACGTCCTCATAGCCCAGACCGGCGCGACCCCGGCCCGTCGGCGCGTGTTCCTTAAGGACGCCTACCGAAGGGCGACAGAACTCCTACCTGCCGTCTGGACACCAGGCTGAGAGGCACCGGAGTTCTCATCCAGGAAGAGTGCCCCCGGCATGATTCGAACATGCGACACCCGCTTTAGGAGAGCGGTGCTCTATCCCCTGAGCTACGGAGGCGGGGACTCCCTCCAAGGGTAGCGAAAGTTCGGCGTGCGTGCGCGCCGGGTGGGGTGGTGGCGGGCGAAGGCGCGTTATCCCTTCGCTGAGCTGCGGTAAAGGCGTGGCAAGTGACGGCGTGGGGGCGTGGTGGGCATGGCTAGTGTCACGCTGCGTGATCGAACGGCGACCTGTTCGCAGCCGGGAGCGTCGCGCGCTGCGGCCGTTGGTGCTCTGCGGGGCGATGCTGGCTCCCGCGCTTCTCGCCATCGGCCTGCTGGTGGCCGACCTCACCGGGTACGGCGAGGCCGTCCGGGACGCCGGTGCCGGCGGGGCATCCGAGGGGGGCGTCATCGCGGCTCTGCCTTACGTGGTCGTCCCTGTTCCGGACGCGGCCTTCGGGCCGAGGTGGGTGCCTCCTCCACCTCGGCCCGACCGGATGTACGAGGGGTGGATGCCGGGGGTCGTGGTGGCCCGGCCGCGCCGGCCGGCGGAGCCCGTCAGGGAGTCTGCGAGGCGTCCGGCGGTGCCCAGGGGGGCCGTTCCGAGGGACGAGCGGACGGCGGAGCCCACGGAGACGCCGCGGCCGGAGGCGGAGCCGACGCCCGAGGTGTCGGAGACGCCGCGGCCGGAGAGCGCGGACGCCGTGTTCGAGTGTCCGAAGGAGTGGTGGGGGACCTGGTTGTGGGAGGTGTGCGAGGAACAGGAGTGGGAGGGTGCTTGAGGTAGCAGGCTGACAAAAGGTGAGTTCCGTACATAACGGCTGCACCGTCTCTGGCTCGGACACTTGGGGAGCTGTAGTAACGTGCGTGCCTGACCCAGGTCACGAGTTCGCAAACGGAGGGGTCGTAAAGTGCCACCTCGTCGATCAGTGGGTCTGATCGCCGTTGTCGCGACCATGACCTCCCTCATCCCCGCGGCCGCGGAGGCGCGAACCGGATCGACGGCCTCCGGCCAGGCCAGGTCAGGGCTCCCGTTCTCCACCCAGGACCGGTCAGGATCCCTGGCCTCCGCTCCGGCCCGACCGGGATCCTCGCTCTCCGCTCAGGCCCGGTCCGGAGCCCTGATCTCCGTGCAGGCCCGGTCGGGGTCTCCGCTCTCCGCGCAGGGCCGGCCGGCATCGCAGGTCTCCGCCGAGGCCGAGCTACGGCGTGACCCGACGACCCTCCTGGAGCTGCGCCGCGAGGCCGAGAAGGCGACCAAGGAGCTGGAGGACGCGACGAAGGTGCTCCGGGACCGGCAGGCAAAGATCCGGGCCTCGGAGAAGGAGCTGTCGGGCAAGCTGCGCGAGCTCCAGGCCGCCGACCGCGCCTTCGCCCAGATGCGGCAGCCGCTGTCGGACGTCGTCGGCCTGCTCTACCAGCAGCCCACGGGCGGGGACCTGGCCGGTTTCCTGTCCGGGGAGACGAACGAGGACACGTTGCAGGCAATGGCCGACGTCACCCAGATCGTCGCCGCGCGGGACCGCGTCCTCGCGGAGAGCGGTCGCCTGCAGACTGAACGCGAGAAGCTGGCCGCCCAGGCCCAGGAACTGCGGGCCGACACCCTGCTGTCCGAGGCGCAGGCGAACGCCGAGATCGAGGCTCTCCGGGCGCGGTCAGGAAAGATCGTTAAGTCGCTGACCCAGGCGCTGGTGAAGCTGGGCGTCAAGGTCGACAAGTCGGGCCAGCCGGCCCAGGGATGCAACCCGGTCCAGGTGGGCATGTCGGACCAGTTCTCCAACGGGCTGATCCCCAAGGCGTACCTCTGCCCGCTCCCGCAGCCCGGCAGCGAGCTGCGCGGGGACGCGGCGCTCGCGTTCATCAGCATGAACGAGGCGTACAAGAAGCGGTTCGGCAAGTCGATGTGCGTGACCGACAGCTACCGGAGCCTCGCCGAGCAGCAGTCGGTCTACTACCGCCGCCCGGGCTTCGCGGCCGTTCCGGGGCGGAGCAACCACGGCCTTGGGCTCGCCGTCGACCTGTGCGGCGGGGTGCAGCAGTTCCGGTCGGCCCCGTTCAACTGGCTGGAGGCCAACAGCAAGAAGTTCGGGTGGTTCCACCCGAAGTGGGCCTACGTCAGCCCCTTCGAGCCCTGGCACTGGGAGTACGACCCCAAGCTCGGCTCGCTGCTGTGATGCCCTCCTGGGACGGATCTCGGGGTCTTCCGTCCCCTCCGGCCCTTCCGGTCTTTACGGGCTGAGCGGAGGACCAGCCGGTCGGAGCACGGGCCCTACCGGGCGCGTGGGCCGATGGTGATCGACAGGTGGCCGCCCGCCTGGGCCGAGGCCAGCCTTACGGCCTGCTCGGCGGTGGTGGCCAGCACGACCAGGGCGTCGCGGTCCGACCGGTCGCCGAGATCGGCCAGTACGGTGACCCCCTCGGCCACGACCCGGGCCGGAACCGCTCCCTCCCAGCTGGCGGAGGCGGCCAGGACGTTGACGACATCGCCGGGTGACAGTAGCCGGGCCGCCGCGGAGTCCGCGACGCGGACCGGTGTGGCGACCGTTCCCGGGCCGTGCGCGGCCAGCAGGCCCGGACCGAGGAGGCGCACGTCGGTGATGGGCTCCCCTCGGAGGGCCGGGCCGGCCAGGACCTTCCCGGCGACCGGTGCGCCGGGCCTGAGCGCGCCGTCGGGGACCGTCTCCGGCCGGAGGGCGGCCGTGGTGAGGTCGCGCGCGGCCAGCACGCCCCCGGGGAGGTTCCTGGCCGCCACCAGGACGGTCACCGAGGCGGTCTCCGGTCGCAGCGCGACGATGGCGCACGTGGCGGCCAGAGCGGTGACAACGGTGGCGGCGAGGCGGTGGTACCGGCCGAGAAGGCGGCGGAACGCGCGCATGACGGACTCCATCGTGAGAGTGGGAAGAACCGGGTGGCGCGGTACCCGTGGATGACTGGGCGACCGCGCTCCCCCGTACGGCGGGGCAGGCGGTCTGCTGGAAAGGCGGTCTGTGGGGAGATCGGTCTGCCGGGAGGCGGTGACGGCGATTCCTCGGCCGTCACCGCACGGCGGGACCGGCTTGAGCCGACCGGCGGGACCGGCTTGAGCCGACCGGCGGGGCCGGTCTGGATCAGCCGGCGGTTCGTGGACGGCGGGCGCCGGTCGTCACCGGCCGGCGGGACGGGCGGTCACTCCGGGAGGTCGAAGGGGAGTTTGAGGCCGTCGAGGGCGGTGGAGCAGGGGCAGGCGCGCTCCTCCGGGAGGGCGGTGACGACCTCGGTGACGAGGGAGCGCATGCGCTCGACGTTGGCGGCGAAGAAGGCCAGGACCTCCTCGTGGGTGACGCCCTCGCCTGCCTCGACCCCGGCGTCGTGGTCGGTGACCAGGGACAGCGAGGTGTAGCACATGGCCAGCTCGCGGGCGAGGATCGACTCGGGGAAGCCGGTCATGCCGACGATCGTCCACCCGTTGGAGCCGAACCAGCGGGACTCCGCGCGGCTGGAGAAGCGGGGGCCCTCGATGACCACGAGGGTGCCGCTGTCGACCAGATCCCACTGGGCGGAGCGGGCGGTGGAGACGGCCGCCGCGCGCCCGGCCGGGCAGTAGGGGTCGGCGAAGGCGACGTGTACGACGCCGTCGGTGTCGTAGTACGTCTGGACGCGGCCGGAGGTGCGGTCGATGAGCTGGTCGGGGACGACCAGGGCGCCGGGGCCCACCTCGGGGCGCAGGGAGCCGACCGCGCTGGGGGCCAGGACCTGGCGGACGCCGAGGGAGCGCAGGGCCCACAGGTTGGCGCGGTAGGGGATGAGGTGGGGCGCGAAACGGTGGTCGCGCCCGTGGCGGGGGAGGAAGGCGACCGTACGGGAGCCGGTGCGGCCGACGGTGATGACGTCGCTGGGCGGGCCGTAGGGCGTGGAGACCTCGACCTCGGTGGCGTCGTCGAGCAGGGAGTAGAAGCCGGAGCCGCCGATGACCCCGATTTCCGCGCGAGTGACCATGGAGCCGAGACTAGCGCGGCCGGCGGCCCGGCGATGAGACCGGACCGTGCCTGTGGACAACGGGCGGGTGCCGGGCCTCGCCTGTGGACAACCTGGGCGGGACGGCCTGGCGGTGTGACGGTGTCTCGCGTGGGGAACCGCTCTCGCCTGCCCTGCCTGGGGGCCGCTCCCGTTCGGGAGGAGGCTCCTGCCTGGAAGGCCGCCCCGCATGGAAGGGCATTCCTGCCTGGGAGGCTCGCCATCGCGACCGCCACCGCGTGCCGCCGCCCGCTTCCGCCGTGAGCCGCCGGCGCCCCGGACGGCTCATGCCGTAGGTCAGTGCGGACGGCTCGTGCCGCGGGTCGGCTCGGGCGGCTCATGCCGCGGGTCCGCTCCCGGCTGGGAGCGGGCGCGATCAGGCGGCGGGGGCCGAGCTGCTCGCCGAGGCGGAGGCCTTGCTCTTGGACTCGGACGAGGAGCCGGACGGCTTCGACTCGCCGGACGAGCTCGACGATCCCGACGACCCTGAGGAGCTCGACGACGCCGAGGAGTCCGACGAGCCCGAGGATCCGGAGGAGCTCGACGAGCCGGCGGAACCCACGGTGCTGGTGGAGGAGGACCGGCTGTCGGTCCGGTAGAAGCCGGAGCCCTTGAAGACGATGCCGACCGCCGAGAACACCTTGCGGAGCTGGCCGGAGCACGACGGGCACTCGGTCAGGGCGTCGTCGGAGAACTTCTGGACGATCTCGAACTCGTTGCCGCACGTGTTGCAGGCGTACTGGTAGGTGGGCACGCGCTCCTCCTCGTTGGTTCACGCCGGTTGGCACTCTACGGACGCGACTGCTAATGGTATTCGGCTGACAGGGGTGAACGCGAGTCGGGCCCTTGCCATTCCACCGTGCCGCCGCGGCCCGCCGCGCAGTGCTCGGATGATCGGCGGTACGGCGAAGGCCACCGGCCCCCGAAGCCCGGCGACACGGCCGCAACCGGAAAGCCTCCGGTCAGCAGGCAACCGGCAACCGGCGACCAGCCGGCAAGCGACCGACGGTCGATCAACAGCGGACCGGCGGCGGGTCAGCGGCCGAGTTCGCCGAACCAGCCCGCCAGCTTGCCCCGGCGGCTGATCGCCCTGATCCGCCGCTCGACCGAGTCGCGGCAGGCGGCGGTGGTCACGACCAGGAGCTGGTCGTCGACCTTGATCCTGGTGGTGTCGGTGGGCACGAACGTCCGGCCGTCCCTCACGATCAGCGTGACCTGGGCGTCGGAGGGCAGCCGGAGTTCGAAGATCTCCACGCCCTGCAGCTTGGAGGTCGGCGGGATCTTTATCTGCAGCAGGTCGGCGTTGAGCTCCTCCAGCGGCGCCGACTCCACTTCCAGGTCCTGCGCCTCGTCCACCTTCGACAGGCCGAGCCGCGTGGCCACGAAGGGCAGCGTCGGCCCCTGGATCAGGGTGTAGACGACCACGATGACGAACACCTCGTTGAACACGAGCTTGGCGGAGCCGTCGCCGCCCGTGCTCGCCGCCCAGGGGATGGTGGCGAGCACGATGGGGACCGCGCCGCGCAGTCCCGCCCACGACAGGAACGCCTGTTCGCGCCAGCCGAGCCGGTCCACCCGGGCGATCCGTACCAGGAAGGCGGAGACCATGATCGACAGCGGCCGGGCCACCGCGACCAGGATGAATCCGGCCACCAGGCCCGGGATGATCGCCGACGGCATCTCCGAGGGGCTGGCCAGCAGGCCGAGCATGACGAACAGGCCGATCTGCGCGAGCCAGGCCACCCCTTCGGCGAACCCTCGGGTTGCGGCGCGGTGCGGCATCCGGGAGTTGCCCATGATCAGTGCGGCGAGGTAGACCGCGAGGAAGCCGCTGCCGCCCAGGTGGACGGCCCCGGAGTAGGCGACGAACGCCAGGGCCAGCACGGCGATCGGGTAGAGGCCGGAGACCGGCAGCGCGATCCGGCGCAGCGCGTACACGCCCAGGGGCCCGATAACCAGGCCGGCGGCGGCGCCCACCGCCAGCTCGACGACCACCTCCAGCAGCGCGTGCTCCACCGAGGAGGAGCCCGCCGCGCTCAGCAGCACCACCGCGATGACGGTGGGGGCGTCGTTGAACCCGGACTCGGCCTCCAGGATGCCCGCGAGGTGGCGTGGCAGCGGCAGCCGGCGCAGGACGGAGAAGACGGCCGCGGCGTCGGTCGAGGCGAGCACCGCGCCGATGATCAGGGAGGTGCGCAGGTCCATGTGGAGCAGCAGGTGGACCGGTACGGCGACGGCCACGATGCTCACCCCCACGCCGACGGTGGCGAGCACCGCCGCGAGGGGGACGGCCTTCTTGACGTGGTTCCAGTTGGTGGTCAGGCCGCCCTCGGCGAGGATGACGGCCAGGGCGATCATCCCTATCTGCTGGGCGAGCTGCGGGTTCTCGAACTGCAGGCCCAGGCCGGCCTCGCCGACGAGCAGGCCGATGCCGAGGAAGATGAGGAGGCTGGGCAGGCCGGTGCGGTGGGCGATGCGCACCGCGACGATGGCCGCTATCACCACGCCCGCGCCCAGAAGAAGCCAGAAGTCGATGTCCATCTGGCCCCCTCTCCGACCTCGGGGACCATTCTGTCGTATTCGGCCGCCTCATCCGTCCCGTGCGGCTCACCAGGCCTGCTGGACGATCTCATCCGTCCCGTGCGGCTCACCGGGCCGGGTGGACGATCTCATCCGTCCCGTGCGGCTCACCGGGCCGGGTGGACGATCTCATCCGAC
>NZ_JBEZNH010000006.1:49105-250360 GCF_040653115.1 Streptosporangium sp. NPDC048047
CCGTCCCGCGCGGGTCACCGGACCAGGTGGACGATCTCACCCGTCCCCTGCGGCCTCATCCGTCCCTGGCGGCTCACGGGGCCAGGTGGACGATCCCCTCCGGGGTGGCCGCGTAGCGGACCGGCACGTCGTGCGGCTCGGCCGGCACGCCGTCCATCAGTTCGCCCTCGTGCAGCAGCGCGACCGTCGGCACGTTCGGGCCGACCCGGGCCAGCGCGCGGTCGTAGGAGCCGCCGCCGCGGCCGAGCCGTACGCCGGTCGCGCGGTCCACGGCCAGGGCGGGCACGATGACCAGGGCGGCGGTCCGGATCGCGTCGACGCCGCGCCGGGTGTCGACCGGCTCCATGATCCCGAAGCGTCCGGGGGCGAGGGTGTCGGGGCCGTCGTACACCGCCCAGTCGAGGTCGTCGTCGTCACGCAGCACCGGCAGCATCACGGTCGCGCCGTGCTTCCACAGCGCGAAGACGAGGCCGTGGGTCTCGGGCTCGGCGCCGACGGACCAGTAGCAGGCGACCAGCCCGGCCATCTGCACCCAGGGCCGGTCGAGCAGGGCGTCCCTGATCCGGACGGAGGCCGCGTGCCGCGCGTCGCCGGGGATGGTGGCCCGCGCGTCCTCGATGGCGGACCTCAGCCTCGACTTGTCCACAGACGCCTCCGTTATGGTTTCGGTTATGACCGACTTCCATTCTGTGACCAAAGCCGTAGTCCCCGCCGCGGGGCTGGGCACGCGCTTCCTGCCCGCCACCAAGGCGACACCTAAGGAGATGCTTCCGATCGTCGACAAGCCGGCGATCCAGTATGTCGTGGAGGAGGCCGTCTCCGCCGGGCTGCTGGACGTCCTGATGGTGACCGGGAAGAACAAGCGGTCCATCGAGGACCATTTCGACCGGGCGATCGAGCTTGAGGACGTGCTGGAGGCCAAGGGCGACGACGAGCGCCTGTCCAAGGTGCGTGAGCCCGCCGACCTTGCGACCATCCACTATGTACGGCAGGGCGAGCCGCGCGGCCTCGGCCACGCGGTGCTGTGCGCCAAGCAGCACGTGGGCGACCACCCGTTCGCCTGCCTGCTCGGTGACGACCTGATCGACCAGCGTGACGAGCTGCTCAAGCGGATGATCGAGGTGCGCCAGACCCACGGCGGCAGCGTCATCGCGCTGATGGAGGTGCCCCAGGAGCAGGTGTCCCTGTACGGCTGCGCAGCCATCGAGGCCACCGCCGAGGACGACGTGGTGCGGGTGACGGACCTGGTGGAGAAGCCCCCGGCGGACGAGGCGCCGTCCAACTGGGCGATCATCGGCCGCTACGTGCTCGACCCGGCCGTGTTCGACGTCCTGGAGAACACCGGGCCCGGCCGCGGCGGCGAGATCCAGCTCACCGACGCGCTGCGCACCCTGGCGGGCCGCGGCAAGGAGGAGGGCGGCCCGGTCCACGGCGTGCTGTTCCGCGGCCGCCGCTACGACACCGGCGACAAGCTCGAATACCTGCGCACGGTGGTGAAGTTCGCCGCCGACCGGCCCGACCTCGGACCGGATTTCCTGCCCTGGCTGAAGGAGTTCCTGGCGTCTCGATGAACGATCCCATGAGAACGGTCGACGACCACCTTTCCGACATCCTGCGGACCGTGCGGACGCTCGCACCGCTGGAGATCGAGCTCGACCAGGCGCTGGGCACCACCCTCGCCGAGGAGGTCGCCTCCCCGGTGCCGCTGCCGTCGTTCGACAACTCGGCCATGGACGGCTACGCCGTACGGGCCGGGGACCTGGCGACGGTGCCCGCGAGGCTGCAGGTGCTCGGCGACATCGCGGCCGGCGACGCCCGGACGCTCGCCGTCGGCCCCGGCACGGCCGTACGGATCATGACCGGCGCCCCGGTGCCGCCGGGCGCGGACACCGTGATCCCGGTCGAGTGGACCGACGGCGGCACCGTCGAGGTGCTGATCGACCGGCAGGCCCCCGAGGGCAACGCCATCCGCCGCGCGGGTGAGGACGTCTCCGAGGGGCAGGCCGTACTGCCGGCGGGCACGCCCATCGGCCCGGCGCAGCTCGGCATCCTCGCCGGGGTCGGCCGCCGCCGGGTGCTGGTACGGCCCCGCCCCCGGGTCGTGGTGATCTCCACCGGCGCCGAGCTGGTGGAGCCCGGCGCGCCGCTGGAGCACGGGCAGCTGTGGGAGTCCAACAGCTACACCCTGGCCGCCGCGGTGCAGCAGGCCGGAGGGGAGGGCTACCGCGCCGGGATCGTCGCCGACGACCCCGCCCGGTTCCTCGACCAGCTCGACGCCCAGCTGCTGCGGGCGGACGCCGTGATCACCAGCGGTGGCGTCTCGATGGGTGCCTACGAGCCCGTCAAGGAGGCCCTCTCGCCGCTCGGCACGGTCCGTTTCGAGCGCGTCGCGATGCAGCCGGGCATGCCGCAGGGGTTCGGCGTCGTGGGCCACGACCAGATTCCGATCTTCGCGCTGCCCGGCAACCCGGTGTCGTCCTTCGTGTCGTTCATGCTGTTCGTCCGTCCCGCGCTGCTGAAGATGCGCGGTCTGGCCGCCGGGGCCCCGTACAGCGTGCGGGGGGTGACCGCCGCACCGCTGCGCTCGCCGCAGGGCAGGCGCTCCTACCTGCGCGCCGTGCTCGGCCGCGACGGCACGGTCACGCCGGTCCGGGGGCAGGGCTCGCACCAGCTCGCCGCCCTCGCCTCGGCCAACGCCCTGATCGTGGTCCCCGAGGACGTCACCGAACTGCCCGAGGGCTCGAACGTGGAGGTCATCCCGCTGTGAGCGGATTCACACCCGGGTTCACCCCCGGATCTCCATCCGGATCCACTCCCGGATCCACTCCCGGATCCACTCCCGGATCCACTCCCGGATCCACCTCTGGATCCACCCCTGGGTCCGCGCCCGGATTCACGCACATCGACGAGACCGGTGCGGCCCGCATGGTCGACGTCTCCGCCAAGGACGTCTCCGCCCGTACGGCGAGCGCCACCGGCAAGGTGCTGCTGTCGGCCGAGGCGGTCGCGCTGCTGCGGTCGGGGGAGGTGCCCAAGGGCGACGCGCTCGGCACCGCCCGGATCGCGGGGATCATGGGCGCCAAGCGCACCCCCGACCTGATCCCGCTCTGCCACCCGATCGCCCTGCACGGGGTGAAGGTCGACCTGACGGTGGCCGACGACGGGGTGGAGATCACCGCGCGGGTGAAGACCGCCGACCGCACCGGCGTCGAGATGGAGGCGCTGACCGCGGTCTCCGTCGCCGCGCTCGCGTTGATCGACATGGTCAAGGCGGTGGACCCGGCGGCGGTGATCACCGACGTGCGGGTGGAGGAGAAGACGGGCGGCAAGACCGGGGTCTGGACCCGCCCGTGATCGGCCGTCCCGAGCGGACGCGGATGGACGGATCCCGTCCCGGGCGGACGTGGATGAGGGCTGGATGATCGGATGAGGGCCGGGTGACCAGGTGAAGGCTTTGGTGATCGTATGAGGGCTTTGGTGATCACGGCGTCCAACCGGGCCGCCGCGGGGGTCTACGAGGACAGGTCCGGCAGGCTGCTCGCCGAGCTGCTGGCCGAGGCCGGGTGCGAGGTGACGGGCCCGCGGGTGGTGCCCGACGGCGAGCCGGTCGAGGAGGCGCTGCGGGCCGGGGTGGCGGAGGGGCACGATGTGATCGTCACCACCGGAGGCACCGGACTGACGCCCGCCGACCTGACCCCGGAGGTGACGCGCCGCGTACTCGACAGGGAGATCCCCGGCATCGCCGAGGCGATCCGCCAGTCCACCCGCGACAGGGTGCCCACCTCGATCCTGTCCCGGGGGCTCGCCGGGCAGGCGGGGAACACCCTGATCGTCAACCTGCCGGGCTCCTCGGGCGGGGTCCGCGACGGCATGGCCGTACTCGCGCCGATCCTCAAGCACGCCGTGGACCAGATCCGCGGAGGGGACCACCCGCGCTGACCGCGGCGGCCCGGTCCTGCTCACGTCGTGGTCCGGGGCGGAGAGGGGAGCGACGAGTCCGTGGCACGGCGGCACGCCTTGGGAGGATGATGGAAGGCGTGGATCGACTACGTGGCTGGCCGGTGACCCTGACGGAGGGGCCCGTGGGGCTTCGGCCGTTGCGGCTGAGAGACGTGCGCGTCTGGCGCGAGTCGCGGCTGCGCAACGCCGACTGGCTGCGTCCCTGGGAGCCGAGCAACCCCGAGACGCCCCTGTTCCGGACGGGTCTCGGCCCCTACGTCTCGATGACCGCCACGCTGCGCCGGGAGGCCCGGCAGGGGCTGGCGCTTCCCTGGGTCGTCACCTACCGGGGGGCGTTCGCCGGGCAGCTGACCGTCGGCGCGATCGTCTGGGGGTCGGCCAGGTCCGCGCAGATCGGCTACTGGGTGGACAGCGCACTGGCGGGCCGGGGCATAATCCCGACCACCGTGGCCATGGCCGTCGACCACTGCTTCTTCACCACCGGCCTGCACCGCGTCGAGGCCAATATCCGCCCGGAAAATCACGCGAGCCGCAGAGTGGTTGAAAAGCTTGGTTTCCGGGAAGAGGGCATCAGACGTCGGCAATTACACATTGACGGCGCCTGGCGTGACCATATTTGTTATGCGCTGACCGTTGAGGATGTGCCCAGAGGGCTGCTGACCAGGTGGCGCAGGGACCGAGAAGCGGCGGCGCACGGCGGCGCTCCGCACGAAGAGGTTTGAAGATCTCGCGACACACCGCATCGAATACTCGTCAAATAGTGACACGCGGTCTTACGGTGCGTGACGTGAGCACATCGAGAGCGCCAGCGGACCAGCGGCGCTTTCGTGCTGCCTGGAGGTGGCCGTGAGCGGCAGCGTCCTCCTCTATCTGGCCATCGTGGTGATGTGGCTGTGCGTGCTCGTGCCCATGTGGCTGCGCCGCGATCGGCCCGCCTACTCCGAGACCGACGCCGAGCCCGGTGTGGACGCCGGGGAAGACTCCGACGTCGATGCCGACGCCGTCACCGTCGCCGGGCCGTACGGCCCGGCCGCGCGGGTGTCCGAGGACGCGGACGAGGACGTGGACGGGGGCGGTGACACGCGCGCCGAGCCCCCCGCCGGCACCGATGGCACGGGCGGTGACGCCCCGGCCGCGGTGCCCGGTTCCGAGGCCGGGAGGCGGCGCGCCGAGAGGCGGCGCCGAGCCGTTCAGGTGGCCAAGCGCAGGCGGCTGACACTGTGGTGCGTGCTGCTGCTCCTCGCCTCCGTGGTGACGGCCGCGACCCGGGTGATCCCCTGGTGGGGGATCGCCCCCTCCGTCGTCCTCCTGGGCGGCTACCTGACGGTTCTGCGGGCCGCGGTGAAGGCCGACGCCGAACGGCGCAGGGCCGCGGCCCTGGCCAGGGCGGAGCGTGCCAGGCGCGCCCGCCGGCGTGCCGAGCTGGAGGCCCGGCGGCCGGTGGCGGAGGTCATCGACCTCACCGCGCTGCGCGACGAGCTGTTCGACCAGTACGCCGAGACACCGCGCCGCGCGGTCGGCGACTGACGCCGGGACACCGCGCCGTACGGCCGGCGACCGAGGCCCGGTACGCTGCGGCGCGCGGCCGACGACTGAAGCCCGGGACGTCGGGACGTGAGCCGTACGGCCGGCGACCGAGACCCGGCATGCCGGGACACCGCGCGGTCGGCGACCGACACCGGGACGCGGCGCCGTACGGCCCCGGGCGGCACGTTCCCATCGGTCTTCGGCCCGGTCAGGGCGTCCGGCTCACCGGTCCCCGCCAGAACGGGTCCCGGCCGATGAGGCCCAGCATCCTGGTCTGGACGTCCGCGTCGACGGGCACCTCGACCCTGGGACCGTACTGGCCGGAGGAGCGGAGGACCTCCTCCATCGACTCCATCTCGGCGAGGAGCCGGGCGCAGAAGTCCGGGTCCAGCCGGTCGTCCTGGCCGGTCGCCCTGGACAGGTCCCAGGTGTGCATGAACACGTCGGCGGTGTAGAACCGGTCGATCGCGGTGTCCAGCGGCACGGTGCCGATGTGCGGGTTGGCGAGCTCCCGGTGCGCCGTCTCCGGGTCGTCCAGCACCTCCTGCACACCGTCGCGGTGCGCCTGCCACGCGGCGACCGGGTCGTCGTCCACCGACGGCCCGGGAGGCAGCACGACGCCGGAGCCGGAGGCCAGGAAACCCGGGAGCCATTCGACCAGGTGACGCACGACGTCGCGGGCGGTCCAGCCGGTGACCGGGGACGGCGCGTCCCAGGACCGGGTGCCGCGGACCCGGTCGGTGAACAGCCCGGCGACCTGCCGGTGCCGCTCGGCCGGGTGATCAGACAGTGCCATCGGCGAGCATCCTCTCCAGCTTCGCGTGCCCCTCGTTGACCCCGACCTCCATGCCGCTGCGCAGCCACGCGTCACGGCTCTCGAAGCTGTCGACCAGCGACTGCGTCCGCAGCCGCGTACGGCCGTCGCCCAGGTCCTCGAACCACAGCGTCTCCAGCGCGACTCCGTCGGGGTCGCCCTCGAACGTGAAGGTCTGCACGATGCGGTCCGGCCGTACCTCGTGGAAGCAGCCGTGGAACCAGTACTCCGTGTCCCCGTCCGTGTCCTCGCGCGCCGAGACGTACCGCCAGCTGCCGCCGGTACGCGCGTCCCAGTGCTCGATCCGGGTGGCCATGGCGTCGGGACCCACCCACCGGGCGAACAGCGCGGGATCGGTGTGGGCGCGGAACAGCCGTCCGGGTGCCGCGGCGAAGTCACGCGTCATCCGGATGACCGGCAGCCCCGGGTCGGCCTCGATGACCGTCTCCTTGATCATGTTCATCCTCGTCTCCCTCCATCTCCGCCAGGACGGCGTCGAGGCGGCGGTAACGCTGCTCGACACGGCTCCGGTGGCGCTCGATCCAGGTGTCCATCAGGTCGAGGGCATCGGTCTCCAGGCGCACCGGCCGGGGCTGCGGCCCCGGCGGCCGGCTGACGAGCCCGGCGTCCTCCAGCACCCGCAGGTGCTTGTAGACGGCCTGCAGCGACATCCGGTACGGCTCAGCCAGCCGGCTCACGGTCGCGTCGCCCTCCGAGAGCCGGGCGACCATGTCGCGCCGCGTCGGATCCGCGAGGGCGGCGAAGACCCGGGACAGTGCGTCCGTGCTCATCACCCCTCCGTTTCAACCCAACGGTTGAAAGGATCCTAGGATGTAGATCGTCTTTCTATCAACCCTGCGGTTGAAAGCACTGTTCAATGTCGCTTGTCGGGTGATCGGCGTCGACGCCGTGACGTGGCTCGCGCCGTACGGGCCGCTCCTGCCGCGCCGTACGGCCGGCGACCGGCCCTGGGTCCGCCGCCTGCGGCTTCCCGCCCTGCCGCGCCGCCCCTCCCGGTCTCCCACACGATCCCTTTGATCTCCCCGTTCTCGGATGGCGCGAGCGGCTCCAGAAGTTTGCTAACCTAGTTCAGGTCTTGGGGATGTAGCGCAGTCCGGTAGCGCACTTCGTTCGCATCGAAGGGGTCAGGGGTTCGAATCCCCTCATCTCCACAAGACGAAAAGCCCGGTTCCAGATCATGGAGCCGGGCTTTCTCACTGTTCAGGGTCCAGGCGACAGGTGGTTCTGGGATGCGTGCCGGTCGCCGGTGGATACGCGCATCTTTGAGTGGGAAGCCCAGGAGCGGTCAGGGGCGCCGCAGGTCGTATGGATGCGGGCGACGACGTTGCTCAGCACACGTAGGCGCATGTGGTCTGTCCCGATCGCGCAGAAATTCCCAGCCCGCTCAACGGCGGAGCGGGCCGCGTCGATGGGAGAAGGGGCCAGGGCCTGCTCCAAGAGAACGAGTGCGGCGCTCCTTCGCCACAGCGGCATCACCTCGTCGGTCGCGCCCGGCGTGGAGTGCGCCAAGGTCTGCTCAGCCTGCCGACCGGGTCCAGCAGCCAGAACTGGGCGAAGTCGGTGGTGAGCGGGCCGAGGCCGAAGTCGGCGCCGTGGAAGTCGGCGGTGTTGATGGAGAGCTCCATCTTCAGAGCGGTGAGGTCGCGATGCCGTTCGACGGCCTTGATCTCCAGATCCACCGGCGCGCCCGCGCTGACCACGCCTCGGCGGGTGAACCCCTTGCCTTGCGCGGCGGTCGAGGGGACCAGCTGCGGCGACGGCGTCTGCCGTGTTGCCTCCTTCTGCTCACCGGGCGTCTGCCGCACCTCACCCGGCGAGGGCGTCGGCGCGGAACACCCCCCGAGTACGACCATGACGGCGACGGACGCGGTCAGGGCGGTGCCACGCACAACAGACTCTCCCTTCAACGAGATCATTCGCGACTGAGATCGGCCGTCAAGTCGATACTCCCGGCTGTGGCAGGGCGTCAGAACTCCCAGGCGTCGTCGCGCAGGAGCACCACCTTCCCGCCGGGCCCCAGCCCGGTGACCGTGACGTCCGAGCCGCCGACCATGAAGTCGACGTGCACGCGCGAGGTGTTCACACCCGCCGCGTCGAGCCGTGCGGGATCGTCGGTACGCAGGTGGGCGGGCACGCCCGGAGGCAGCCCGGCGCCCCAGGCCAGGTGGCAGGTGGCGTTCTCGTCCAGAAGGGTCTCCATGAAGGTGATGCCGCTCTCGCCCACCCGCGAGGAGCCGTCGACCAGAGCGAGCTCGCCCAGCCGGGCCGCTCCCGCGTCGGTCGCCTGGTGCGCGCGGACGACGTCGGCTCCGGCGCTCGCCCTGACACCGGTCACGACGCCGTCGGCGAAGGTCAGTTCCAGATCGCGGATGACCGTGCCGTCGAGGGACAGCGGCCGGGTGGCGCGGACCGTGCCGTCGACGCGCCGGTAGTCGGGAGTCGTGAACACCTCCTCGGTCGGCAGGTTGGCCTGGAACGGGCGGCCCTGGACGTCCTCCAGGCGGGCGGCGGTCCAGTGGGCGTCCGGGAGCAGGCCGATGGTCAGGTCGGTGCCGGGGCCTTCGAACCGCACGGCGTCCAGACGCATCTCGGTGAGCCGTCGGGCGCGGTCGAGCAGTTCGACGATGCGCTGCCGCCACGCCTCGCGCGGGTCGGGCTCGTCCAGACGGAGGACACGGCGCAGGTGCCGCCACAGCCGGGCCTGGTCGGGTTCGCCGAAGACGGCGCGGGCCCACTCGGGCGTCGGGCAGGGGACGATCGTCCAGCGGACCAGGTTGTCGAGCTGGAGCCGCTGCCGGGAGGTCAGGGCCGGCATGCGGTCCAGTCCGACGCGTACCGGGTCCAGCCCGGCCAGGAGGTCGGGGGCGGCGGCGCCGCGGATGTTGACGAGGACGCCGCTTTCGCGTCCGAGCTCGTCGTTGCGGGCGTCGAGCCACGAGGGCACCTCGGCCAGGCTCGCGGTGGCGGCGTGCCGGACGCGGGATCGTTTGACGTACGGGTCGAAGTACCAGACGTCGACGTAGCGGGCGCCTCTGGCGTATGCAGCCTCGGCCAGGGCGCGGGCGAGCGGGGCATGCTCGATCTCGGCGTTGATCAGCACCCGGTCGTCCGCCAGCAGGGGCACGGCCACGTCGAACACGACGTCGGCATAGCCGGACAGGTCAGCGGGGGGAACGGTCAAGGGGGGCTCCTTCGTGTTCGTGGTGACGTACGGGCAGGAACAGCAGCGCTCCGGCGGCGGACACGACGCCCGCGAGGGCGAAGCCGCCGGCCAGGCCGAACCGGTCGGCGAGGGCGCCGAGGGTCAGGGCGGCGGTGAGGAATCCGATGTCGAAGAAGGCCGTCGTGGTGGCGACGGCGGATCCGCGTTCGCGGGCGGGCAGGCCGTGCACCGCCATCCTGAGGAAGGCGGGCAGCCCGAGGCCCTGCCCGGCGCCGATCAGCGCGATCGCGCACCAGGTCCCGGCCGGAGAGGGCCAGGCGGCGAGCAGGGTCGATCCCGTCCCGGTCAGCAGGAGGGAGGTGACGGCCAGGCGCGTCGGGGCGGCCGTGGCGAGCAGGCGATGTCCGACCAGCCGGATGGCGACGAGGACGCCGCCGTAGACCAGGAAATGGAGGCCGCCGGAGCCGCCGAGCGCGGCGAGGTGCAGCGGCAGGAAGGCGCTGATGGCGGTGTAGCCCCACACGGAGGCCAGGTAGCCGAAGCCGGGTCGTAGAGCGGACGTGTGGTACAGCCGGGTTCTCGGATCCGGGCTCGCGCTCTCCGTGTCCGGGCTCATCGTCTTCGGCAGGGTGAGGCCGAGCGCCGCCGACCCCAGTGCCACGGCCGCGGCCGTGACCCAGACTGCGGCGAACCCGGACGCGGCGTACAGCGTCTCGGCGATGACGGGCCCCGTGAGCAGGCCGGCGTTGACGGCGACGGAGAAGTGGTTGATCGCCGCGCCGGGCCGCCGGTGGTCGCTGGCCAGAGTTGCGAGGCCGACGTAGGCCAGCGCCTCACCGATGCCGGCGATGCCGCGCAGGACGAGGAAGAGCGGTAACCGCCCGACGGCGAGCAGCGCGAGGGACGTGCCGGACAGCAACAGCGCGCCCGCGCACAGGGCCGTGCGGCGTCCGGCCCTGTCGGCCACCCGTCCGGCCAGCGGGCGCGCGAGCACCCCGGCCACCGCGGTGACGGCCAGCGAGACGCCCACCATGCCGGCCTGCCGGTCCAGCGGGCCGGTGACGTATCGCGGAACCGCCGGGATGAGCAGTCCGATCGACAGGAACGCCCCAGCCGCGCAGACGAGCAGACGGCCGATCACCGCTCGTCACGCAGTTCGAGCAGGAGCGCGGTCATTGTTCGTCATGCAGTTCGAGCAGGAGCGCGGTCATGCTGACCTTGACGCCGTCGTGCGGCGGGCCGGCCTTGTCGTGCAGGAGCGCCACGGCCTGGTCGACCAGGCCGACGATCTCCTCCCAGACGGGCCTGGCCAGCCATACCTCGGCGTCCATCGACGTGCGCTGGCGATCAGTCTCAGCCAGGCGCCTGGCCAGGTCGGTGCTCATCGCCCGGTGGACGAGTTGCCGTCCCTCGGACCGGTCGAGGCGCTCGCCGCTGGACGGATCGTACCGGTACCGCAGTTGCGGACGGCCCTTGCCTGCCCGCGGCCGCTCGTCCGTCTGCTGGAGGAAGCCCGCTTTGGCCAACTGGCGCAGGTGGTAGCTGGCTGAGGCGTGCGCGATGCCGAGTTCGCCGGCGACCTCGGTGGCCGACATCGACGCGCCGGTGAGCAGCGACACGATGCGGATGCGCAGCGGGTTGGCCAGGGCGCGCAGGGGCACCAGGTCATCCTGATTTTCCAAAGACACCTTGGGATTATAATTTATCCAACAGTCCTTGGGAAATAGGTTGCCCTGCGATGCGCCCTCGGGGCTGGACGGCAGTGCCGGACGATCGCGGCGTTCATCCCGGAGAGCGATGAGGGGTGGGGCCGCGGCGTGGCGGGCCGAATCGCCCAAGCGGCAACGAACGGCGCAGACTTCATCAAGCCGCTGCTGGAGGTCCTCGACCTTCCAACGCCGCAGCGAGCAGGTCACGCGGTACGACCTGTTCGATCGCGTTCCACACCTGCGACGGCCCGACGAGGCGGCCTTGCGCCTCCTTCGGCCTCCAGCGCCTCACGACGGACCGGGACTTCGTGTCGATCACTGAGCACGAGCGACATCCGTTAAAGTTCACGGGTGCTGCTGACGATCATTGGCGGATGCGGTGCGTGGCCGGCGGCGGGCCAGGCCTGCAGCGGTTACCTCGTGGAGCACGACGGGTTCAGGCTGCTCGTCGACCTTGGACACGCGACGGTGCCGCGGCTGCTGGAACGGGTCAGCGCCGATCAGATCGATGCCGTGTTCATCAGCCACGGACATCCCGACCACTGCGCCGACCTGAACCCGCTCTTGCGGGCGCGCACCATGCGTGATGACCCGCCGGCGGCGCTGCCGGTGTACTCGCTGCCCGGCGCCCTGGACGCGGTACTCGCGCTGGACCGCCCAGGGGTGCTGGCCGACGCCTATGTCCTGCACGAGTTCACCGCCGGCAGCGGATTCGACATCGGCCCGTTTCGCGCACAGACTCGTCTGCTGCCGCACTCGGTGCCCAATGCCGGCATACGGCTGACAGCGGGCGGACGGGTGCTCGCGTACACGGGCGACAGCGGTCCGAGTCCCGACAGGGTGGAACTGGCGCGTGACGCTGACCTGCTCCTGGCCGAGGCCACCTTTGTGAACCAGGTCCCGGAGGATTCCCGACGTTACCTGACGAGCGCCCGTCAAGCAGGCCGGCAAGCCCTGGAAGCCGATTCCCGGCGCCTGTGGCTGACGCACCTGCAGCCAGGCACGGACACCTCGGCCGCGCGAGCCGCCGCCGGGGCCGGCTACGACGGTGAGATCGGCATCGCCACGTCCGGTCTCACCTTCGACCTTTCGTGAGCCGAGGTTTCGGAGATCGAAGAACGTTCACCGGACGCGGGCTTGGACAGGACTCCACCCGTCATCGCCGTCTCGGTTCACCGCGCTGCTGGTCGCGCCGATGACCGATCCGGGTGTGCTGCGTGTGCCGGCGGGATCGCTGCCGGCCGATGCCCTGGCCGCGATCGTCGCGTGGATGTGTGCCTGCCGACAGTGTCATCCGCGCAGATCATCCAGCTCGCCCGCCTCGTGTCCTGCGGGTGCCCGAAACTCGGCCGTTGGGGTTGACCTGGGGGTCGACTGTTCTGTTCTGGCGGGCGTGATCGCTGTTCGTGGCGTTGCGGTTGCTCTATCTGATCCTCAGCGGTGAGCGATTCCAGTCCCATGACCGTGTGGGTCTTCCTGGGCGACGGTCCGCAGTGGCCGTCCGGTGTGTTCCAGACACGAGAACGCGCCGAGTCCTGGATCAAGGTCGGCGAGTTGACAGGGATGCTCACGGAGCACCCCCCTCGACGCGGGTGTCTACGACCGGGCGATCGAGCATGGCCATTTCCAGCCTCGCTCCGCCCACCAGCAGACTTCCTCATTCGTCGAGCGCTTCACGACCGCGCAGCAGGAGCAGCCCTCCTCGCCGCAGGAATCATCCGGCAACGACCCGCAGGGTGAGAGAACCTGCTGTCGCTTCGCCGGGGCGATTTAGATACTCGTCGGACGCAGGGTGGGCCTGGTTCGCCTGCGGACGGATCGGAGCCATGCCGCCTCGTGGTCATTTGACCTCAACCTCGGTCGGGGTTGAAGACTCCTCTGTACCGGTGTCGGGCAAGCTGAGTACAGGGAAGCGGTTGACGTGCGGGTGGTGCAGGCGGAGCGTTTCGGAGGTCCCGAGGTACTGGTTCCGGGCGAGGTGCCGGACCCGGTCGCCGGACCGGGACAGGTGGTGGTCGACGTATCCGTCGCCGGCATCACGTTCGTCGAGACGCAGATACGGCGGGGTGTCGACAAATGGCACGACAGGCCCGTCCTGCCGTACGTGCCGGGCGGTACGGTGGCCGGTCAGGTGGATTCGGTCGGGGAGGGCGTGGATCCGAGCTGGTCCGGACGGCGTGTCATCGCCGATGTGGGGGAGACCGGCGGCTTCGCCGAGCGCGCGGTGGCTGTGGTGGAGGGTCTGATCCCGGTGCCGGATGGGCTGGGGTTGCCCGAGGCCACGGCTCTGCATACCGACGGCAGCACCGCGCTGGGGCTGGTCGAGGGAGCCCGGATCCTTCCCGGGGAGTGGGTGCTGGTCGAGGCGGCAGGTGGCGGTGTCGGCACCCTGTTGGTGCAGTTGGCTCGGGCGGCAGGCGCCAGAGTCGTGGGGGCCGCGCGCGGCGCACGGAAGCTGCACATGATCCGTGGTCTGGGCGCGGATGTCGCGGTCGACTACTCGGACCCGGATTGGGCGAAGCAGGTACGCGAGACGACCGGTGGTACGGGGCCCGATGTGGTGTTCGACGGGGTCGGCAGAGCGATCGGCCGGGCCGCGTTCAAGGTGACGGCGGTCGGCGGTCGCTTCTCCATCCACGGTGCTTCCAGCGGTCAGGTCACGGAGATCGATCCTGCCCAGGCACAACGGCGCGAAGTCGAGGTGATCGGGATCGAGCAGCTCTTCGGTTTCGGTCCGAAGATGCGGGGCTGGGCCGAGCGGGTGATGTCGGAGGCGGCGGCGGGTCGGATCCGGCCGGTCATCGGGCAGACTTTCCCCCTGGAGCGTGCTGCGGACGCGCATGCCGTGATCGAGTCACGAAGTGCCCTGGGCAAGACTCTCCTGCTGATCTGACGATGCTTAGCGTGGTGTTCCCCGCGATCAGGATCATCTCCGGTCGATAGAGGCCGGAGGGAGTCAGCGAAAAGTCAGTCGCGCACCTCCGCGGCCACCGCCATCGCCCACCGGGTCTTGCCCACTCCGCCGGGACCGACCACGGTCACCTGCCGGTGCGCCCTGGCCGTCCCGGTCAGCCTGGCCCGTTCGCTCACCCGACTGATGAACGAGGTCGGCGGGATCGACAGAACCGATGCCGGGCCGGCGCCGGCCCGGCGTGGGCGCACGCCGGGCGAGCGCCCGCCGATCCGGCACATCCAGCTTGCGCAGCAGCGAGGAAACATGGCTTTCCAAGGTACGCACCGAGATGCACAGCCGTGCCGTGATCTCGGCATTGCCGAGACGGGCCCTGATCAGTTCCAGCATCTCGGCTTCCCAAGGTGAAATATCCCCTCCTGTCACCAGCACCCCAATTTGCCGCATGCCCTCCGTGATCCATCCGTGCTGACGATCCGTGGTCGCCACGGACGCGCAGCGGCCAATCCGGGCGGAAAGCTGAGCACACGCAAACAGGGGGGCGATGCGCCCCCGACGACAGGAGTACCATGACCGGCTCTTCCTCCCAGGAAATCAAGACCGTGCTCCATCCCGTGTCCAATCTGGCCGAGGCCAAGGCGGTGTACTCGGCCCTCCTCGGTGTCGCGCCACAGACCGACTCGTCCTACTACGTCGGCTTCGAATCCGGGGGGCAGCACATCGGACTGGTGCCAGGCGGTGGGCCGCAGGGCATGACCTCGCCGGTGGCCTACTGGCACGTGCCGGACATCGAGGCGAAGCTGGCCGAGGTGATCGCCGCGGGGGCCATCGTGAAGGAGGCCGCGCACGATGTCGGCGGTGGCCGCCTCGTGGCCACCGTCACCGATCCCGACGGCAACGTCCTCGGACTGCTTCAAGACCGATGAACGCCGACGCCGGTGCCACACCGAGCACCGGCTCACCCGCGACGACCTCAGGGCCATCAGTGCCCTTTTCAAGATCGAGTACATCGAGGTTTTCGGAGGGGAATCTGCCATGAGCGGCATCGAAACGACGGGCCACCTCGTAGAGAACCGCCCGCAAGGCTTCTTCCCTGGCGAACTCCATGAGAAAGGCAGCAACAGAGCATGAACGGGCATGTCAGCGCCAACCTGCTCAGCGGTGAGAACATTGAGCGGCAGCCTGAGAGGCGCGGAGCGAGGTTCACGCTCAACGGTGCGCTTTGGTCGCTGCAAGCGTTGTTCGGCTTCTTCTTCGCCGGGAGCGGTTTCGGCAAAGTGCTGTTGTACGACGGAGCTTTGTATGCGGCGGCGCCCCGGGCCGTGGCTTGGTACGCCGCGGTGCCGCAGCCTCTGATCGTCTTCATCGGGGTCTGTGAGGTGCTCGGCGGTGTCGGCCTGATCCTGCCGGCGATGACGGAAGTCAAACCGATGCTGACGCCGCTCGCCGCCATCGGCCTGACACTGACGATGATCCTCGCCGCTGGTTTTCATATCACGCGTAACGAATACGCATTGGTGCCCGCGAATCTCTTGCTGGGAGGCGTCGTGGCGTTCGTCGCGGTCGGACGATGGAGGCTACGGCCCATCGCACCCGCGCCCATCACCACCTCACGCGCACTCATGTCGTTCGCGGTCCTCGTCGCACTGGCTCTGCTGACATTCGCCCCGACGTGGTACACGATGACCAACGTCCAATTCTGATCACTCTGTTCCGTTCGGATCCGTGGACCCGCACACGACGCCGTCTCCCGGTCGGCCCCGGTCCTGATCGAGTGCCGGTGAGTCGACGTAGCCTGGCCCGCGTCGGGACGGGACAGAACGGGACGGGACGGCGGATGCGGTTCGGGTCGGGGTGGGCGGACGAGCGTGGTGCGACGGAGCTGCTGGCCGCGGCTCGAGCCGGGGACGATGCCGCTTTCGGATGCCTGGTGGGACCGCTGCGGGACGAGTTGCGCGCGTACTGCTACCGAATGCTGGGTTCAGTCCACGACGCGGAGGACGCGGTGCAGGAGACGATGGATCGAGCGTGGCGCAACCTGGAGCGGTTCGAGGATCGCGGGTCGATCCGGCCGTGGCTGTACAGGATCGCGACGAACCGGTCGCTGACGCTCATCGAACGGCGGGGACGGCGTGAACTGCCTGCGGATCTGAGTCCGGTGGGGGCGCCGCAAGCCGAGGTGACCTGGCTGGAACCGTACCCCGACCGTTCGATGAGGTGGACGGCGGAGCAGGTCCCGGAGGACCGGGCGGTGGCGCGGGAGAGCGTGGAGCTGGCGTTCGTCGCCGCCCTGCAGCATCTGTCCGGTCCGCAACGGGCGGTCCTGGTACTGCGTGATGTCCTGGGCTACACCGCCCGGGAGACCGCCGACACGCTGGAGAGCACGGTCGCGGCGGTCAACAGCGCCCTGCAACGGGCCCGCAAGGTCATGGCGGCCCTGCTCCCGGAGACCACCCAGCGGCGGACGCTGGACGCGCTGGGCGAAGCGAAGCGGCGGGAGCTGGCCCGGAAGTACGCGGCGGCCTGGGAGGCCGCGGACGTCGATGCCATCGTGGCGATGTTGACGGAGGACGCCAGATACTCGATGCCGCCACTGGCGACCTGGTACGCGGGTCACATCGACGTCCGCGGGTTCCTGACCGAGGCGGTGCCGAAGCGACGCTGGCGTTTCCTGCCCGCTCGGGCGAACGGGCAACTGGCGTTCGGTACCTACATGTGGGACGGGCGTCGAGCCGTCTACGTCGCGGCGGGCCTGGACCTCCTCACTTTGCGCGGTACCCGGATCGCCGAGGTGGTCTCGTTCCTGGACGCGGACCTCCCGGCGTTCGGCCTGCCATCGGAACTGGAGGAGAAGCGGTACGGCGATCCGCGATGAGTTTCCGGAGACGCGCGGGTTGTAGTCCCGACAGGAGTACCGACCTGAAGGGACCAGGGGTTCATGCCCACCGACGAAGAACAGATCCGTGACCTGATCGAGCGCTGGGCCGAGGCGGTCCACCGCGGTGATATGAACGGGGTGGTCGCCGACCACGCCGACGACATCGTGATGTTCGACGTGCCGCCCCCCTACGAGGGGGTGCGCGGCATCGAGTCCTACCGCCGGATGTGGCCGCCCTTCTTCCGATGGCAGGCGCAGGGCGCCGTCTTCGAGATCGAGACGCTGGACGTCACCGCGGGCGGCGACGTCGCCTTCGCCCACGCCCTGCTGCGATGTGGCACCCCGGAGCAGTTCGCCGGGAACCCGGAGAACCGGCTACGGCTGACGTTCGGGCTGCGGAGGCAGGGGGGCCGGTGGGTCATCGCCCACGAGCATCACTCGTTCCCGATCGTTGACACCGATCGGGACGGCGGCGCCGAACAGGAAGTGCGCCGGCTGCACCAAAGGTGGTGCGAAGCCACCGCCGCGAGGGATCTGGACGGCATGATGGCCGCCGTCGCCGACGACGTCGTGTCCTACGAGCACGAGGAGCCCCTCCGGTATCTCGGGGCCGAGGCCGTACGGGAGGTCTGCCGGCGCAACCTCGGTGCGCCCGGCGTCGCCGTCAGCCTGGACATCCCTGACCTGAAGGTGATCGCCCGGGAGGACCTGGCGGTCGCCTGGGGGCTCAACCACGTCCGGATCAAGCAGACCGACGGCCGGTTCCTCAGCAGCTGGTCACGGGGGACCCGGGTGTTCGAGCGGCGGGACGGCGCCTGGGTGATGATCCATCAGCACCTCTCCGTCCCGTACGACCCGGGCGCCGGTGAGGCGGATACCGACTCGCGTCCGTGAGATCTCGCCATGTCGATGCGTTCACCCTCCTACCGGGAAGGGGCCACGGACTTCGGCTGAACGGCCGGAGCCAGGATGGACTCATGATCGGCGAAGGCCGGTTGGAGTCAGTGAAAAGCCGGCGAACCCGCTGATACCAGGGCTCGGCCGAGACCATCGGACGGCACCGGACGGCATCCGACGGGGTGGCCCGGCACGCCTGACCAGTGTTCGCACCGAAGGGGTCAGGGGTTCGGATCCCCTCATCTCCACCCAGGTCAGAGGCCGCTTCCGAGAGATCGGGAGCGGCCTTCTGCGTTGTCGGGTGACCAACTGAGTGACTACGGCCGTACCTCATCACCGGGTGACCAACTGCGTGACCATGCCCCTCCGGGGCTCGCGGGGTTCAGCGGCCGGTGTCTCAGCGGTGAGCGGTTCCAGTCCCGGGACCGTGCGGGTCTTCCTGGGTGAGGGCGCGGTGGCTGTCAGGCGTGTTCCGGGCGCGAGAGCGGGCGGATTCGTGGATCAAGGACGGCGAACTGACGGGGATGTTCATGGAGCACCCACTCTCCACGGCTGGGCGATCGAGCGCGGCCGCTTCCGGCCTCGCGCCGCCCATCGGCGGAGCCCCTCGTTCGTCGGGCGCTTCACGACCGCGTACCGGGAGCACTTCCGCCACACCGCTGGTCACCCGGACTGAGGCTCCTGCGTAAAAGATCTTGTGGCAGCATCGCGGGATGCTGCGACTCACCGATTTCATCATCGACTGCCCGGACACGATGAAGCTGGCGGCCTTCTATTCCGAGGTGACGGGTCGTCCGATCAGGGAAGGCAGTGACGAGAACTGGGCCGGCATCAAGTTCGGCGAGATCGAGCTGGCCTTCATCCGGGTGGACGACTACCGCGCTCCGCAGTGGCCCGACAGCGAGCACCCCAAGCAGTTCCACCTCGACTTCGAAGTGGACGAGATCGAGCCCGAGCAGCGCCGCGTCCTCGACCTCGGTGCGACGCTGCGGCAGGACTTCATCAATCCCGAAGGCTACGGCTGGCGGGTCTACACCGACCCGATCGGCCACCCCTTCTGCCTGTGCCGCAACAAGGGCGTCATCTGGACCGACCAGGGCCCGACCTGGCCCAAGCGCGATTAAAGGGCTTGATCGACTGTTCGAGGATCGGTTGCACTCCTTGGGCCACTTGTTCGGCGATGTACTGCAGCCGGCCGTGATCATTGCTGTGGGATGTCTAAGCCTGCGGAGCGCAGTTTCGTCTCGACCAGCGTGGTCAGCCGGGCCATGGCCGGTGCCTGGTCTTCGCCGTGGTGGTTGAGCAGGCCGTATCGGATGACGTCGGTGGGGGTCTGGAGGCCGTTCGGGATCGCGAGCAACGCGGGGTTGGCGAGGAAGCGGCCGGCCATGGCGGTGGCGAGTTCCTCGAGGCGGGGATCGTCGGGTCCCCGGTCCTTGGCGGCCCAGCATCGCTTGTTCAAGGCGACGAACCGGGTGTCGTCGAGGGCCTGCTCGGCCTGGGTGAGGAAGTCGTCGAAGCCGTCGGGGACCAGGGCCCTGGCCAGCACCATGCCCTCGCGGTGGGCCGCCACCTCGGCCGGGGAGAAGCCGAGGTCGGCGGCCCGGTCCAACAGCGCGCAGGCCCGGTCGGGCAACAGGGTCCGGTCACCGTTGGCCAGCCGGTCCAGCAGGTCGCGGCGCGCGGTCAGCTCCTCGATCCGCTCGGTCAGCCGCTGTTTGACCTCGGCCAGGCCGGTGGCGAACCGCTGCGGGCCGGCGTCGAGCAGGGCGCCGATCTCGGGCAGCGGTACGCCGGACTCGGCCAGCGTCCGGACCTGGACCAGTCGCAGCAGGTCGGACGACCCGTAGCGGCGGTAGCCCGAACCGTCCCGGCGCGGTTCGCCGACCAGGCCGAGCCGGGGGTGGTGGCGGATGGTCTTGATCGTGACACCGGCGAAGGCGGCCGCCTGGCCGACGGTCGCTCCACCCCCCTGGCTTTCAGGACGGCATCGAGATCCCGGACGACGGCTTCGAAGGAGTAGTCCGCCGACTTCTTCGATTTGCCGCGAGCCCGCTCGTCGTAGGTGATGTGTCGCCTCCCCGGCCCCAGGGCGTCGATGACCGGCCGTCAATACCGCCGGCTCGCGTAGGAACCGCTCAGGTAGACAACCGGGGTTCCTGTCCCGCCGGTGTCGGTCACGACCGGCGCGGTGTCTTCCACCGGCACATGCCACTCCAGGCCGAGTAGGTCACGTTTGAGCTCGTCATGCGGCCAGTGTCGACCCTGACCCAAGGTCAAGGTCAAGCCGCGGGCGTGTTCCGCGCCGGGTGCGGCACGGAGATCGTCGGCGATGGCGAAGCGGTCACCGCGTCGCCGGACGAAGCACCCGGTGTCGATGTCCGACGCCATGAGATGCCCGACGGTTCCGCCCTCACGACATGACCGGCAGATGATCCCAGTGATGAACGACGTCCGGGTCCGGCCAGGGCGGATGCTCGCCGCAGACCGAAACCCCGGAGGTCACAGCGCCCCGGGGGGGCCGGGCAGGACGATCTCGAAGAAGCTCTGCGCCCTGTATGTGGCGAGCTTCCTGGTCTTGCCGGTCCTGACGTTCAGCGCGTAGGCGGTCATGGTCCGGTACGGCGGGTCGATCACCGCGGGCTCGTCGTCCGGCACCTCGGACGCCGGCCTGCACCGCACGGACACGGTGAGAGCCGTGACCTCCTCGGCGCTGAGCCAGGTGCGCAGCGAGATCTGGGAGACGTCGGAGGGCAGGCCTTTGATGACGGTCGTCTCCCGTTTCTCACCGGTGAGCGTGTTCATGAGGGCGAGGTCACCGTGACGGCACGGCTTTTCGGCGGTGCTGCGGTTCTCGATCACCGCGACGGTCTTCCCGTCGGGGGCGAGCGGGCTGAAGTCGTAGTTCACCGGCTGGATGACCGACATGGTGTCGCTCTTGGCGGAGCCCGACCAGAGGTTCGAGATCGTCCGCAGCCGTGACCTGGGGGAGTGCTCCGCGAGGGTGATGGTGGAGCCGTCCCGTGACAGGCCGATGGGAACCCAGCGGTTCGGCAGCTCGCGGACGCCCCCGTCACGCATGTCGATGAGCAACGCGGGATCCTTGAACTCCGGGACCTTGCTGAAGGCCACGAACCGCCCGTCGTCCGACAGCATCAGGTGTGAGATGCTGCCCAGCCAGCCCCGCGGCACCTTGCGGGCCGCCGTCGTCTTCTGACCCGAGGCCAGGTCGCGGACCTGGAAGGTGCCTTCTTCGGCGCTGTAGTAGGCGATCTTCCGACCGTCCCGGCTGATCGCCAGCGGGCTGTCGCGCAGGCCGGTGCGGCCCGGGGCGAGGCTGGGCAGCGCCTCGGTGACGTAGTAGGCCTTCCCGCTCCGGGCGACCACCCGCCATGCTCCGTCCCGGCAGCCCGCCGGCGCCTTCCCGCCGACCGGCTTGCAGAAGGTCTTGTACGCGTGGCTCAACGGCCCCACCCCGCGCGCCGGTAGGTCGCCTGTGGAGGCGACCTTCTGCGGCCCGTCCGGCAGCAGCCGGATGGCGGCCGTCACACCGAGGGTGACGACCGCGACCATGGCCGCCGCGAGGTACGAGATCACCGTGCGCCGCCTGCGGTGATGCACCGCGATCGTCCGCTCGGCCAGGTCCACCTGTGGAGAGTCGTCGGCCAGGTCGATGAGCACGTTCCGCAGCCAGGTCATCGGTAGGCCTCCTCGGCTTCGATATCGGCGAGCCTCGGCGCGAGTTCGGGCGCCAGTTCGCGCAAGCGGGCCAGCGCGTAGTGAGCCTGGCTCTTCACCGTGCCGATCGAGCAGTCCATCAGCACGGCGGTCTCGCGTTCGGTCCGGTCCTCGTAGTAGCGCAGCACGATCACTGCCCGCTGCCGGGGCGGCAGCCGCATGAGAGCCCGGCGCATGACGAGCCGTACGACGGTGGAGTCCTCGCTCGAATACGCCCGGTCGGGCGGTTCGGCGGTCGGTAGCTCGCTCCTGACGCGGCGCCGCCGCCAGGAGATGTGCTGGTTGACCAGCGCCTTGCGCGCGTACGCCTCGGGGTGCTCGACGCGCGAGAGCCTGGACCAGCGTCCGAGCACCTTGAGCAGAACGCTCTGCAGCAGATCCTCGGCCTGGTGGGCGTCTCCCGTGAGCAGGTACGCGGTGCGCATCAGCGCCTGCTGATGGCCGGCGACGAACTCACGGAAGCTGTCATTGCGATCCAAGGCGACTCCTCTCGACCGTTACCGACTCCGGTGACCGGTCGAAAGGTTCGGTCCGCGCGGGCTGAAACTCCGGCCTCCGAGCCGGAGACGGCCCGGGGTAACGGTGTGGCCCGTGAGACCGCCCCAGGGGTTCGGGTCCCCTCACCCCCACAAGACGGAGGGCCCGACTCCAGATGGCGGAATCGGGTCTTCTGTTCGGCCGGGAGCTGTGCGGCCGGTCGTTCTCCGGAGGCGCGGACGCGACCTCACCACCGCCTGGGGGATCCTCCGAGCGGACGCGGAGGGCGTCCCCGGGGCGCCGGCCCGAAGCTCAGGCGGGGACGGGCTCCTGGCAGGCGGCTTCGAAGGGGGGATGGCTCTCGCCGGCCATCCGTTCGGCCGCGTCGATGTAGTCGGCGAGGGTGGCACGGGACTGGGCGAGCCGGTCCATCTGGTCGTCCAGCCGCTGCAACCGTGATCGCATCGCGGCCAGCAGCTCGGGACATCCGAGCAGCTCCGGGGCCTCTCCGGCCGCGCAGGGCAGCAGGTACGCGATGTCCTCGGAGGACAGGCCCGCACCGAGCAGGTGCCGGATCTGCTTCACCCGCAGTACGGCGTTCTGGTCGTACTCGCGGTAGCCGTTCGCGCCGCGGGCCGCCTTCAGCAGGCCCTGGGCTTCGTAGTAGCGCAACTGATGGGTGTTCACACCCGTCCGGCGACTCAGTTCTCCGATCAGCATGGAAACCTCACTTGACCTTCACACCGGTATCAACGTTGACGATGCTGCCATGAACAGCGGAACCGATACACCCGTGACGGTCGTCGGACTCGGACTGATGGGCCGGGCGCTCACCAGGGCGTTCCTGAGAGCCGGGCATCCCACGACCGTGTGGAACCGTACGGCCTCCAAGGCCGACCGGTTGGTGGCCGAGGGTGCGCGACCGGCGCCGACGGCCGGCGACGCGCTCGGGGCGAGTCCCCTGACGATCATCTGCCTCACCGACTACCAGGCCGTGCACGAGCTGCTCGGCACGAGCGACGGCGAACTGGACGGCAGGACATTGGTCAACCTGACCTCGGGCACCTCGGCTCAGGCCCGGGAAACGGCCCGATGGGCCGAGCGGCGCGGCGCCCGTTACCTGGACGGCGCCATAATGGCCGTCCCGCCGGCGATCGGGACCGCCGATGCGGTGATTCTGCACAGCGGGCCGCAGCGGGACTTCGAGGCGCACAAGTCAACGCTCGACGCGCTCGGCACCGTCACCTACCTCGGCGCGGACCACGGGCTGGCGTCCCTGTACGACGTGGCCGGCCTCGCCATGATGTGGAGCGTCCTGAACGCCTGGCTCCAGGGCACCGCCCTGCTCAGGACGGCCGGGGTCGACGCCGCGACGTATGCGCCGTTCGCGCGGCAGATCGCCGCCGTCGTGGCCGAATGGCTGCCCGGGTATGCCGAGCAGATCGACAGCGGCTCCTTCCCGGCCGAGGTGTCGGCCCTGGAGACCGACGTGCGGGCGATGGCACACCTGATCGAGGAGAGCGAGGCGGCGGGTGTCAACGCCGAACTGCCGAAGCTGATCAAGGCGATGGCCGACCGCTCGATCGTCGCCGGACACGGCGGAGAGCAGTATCCCGTGCTGATCGAGGAGTTCGGCAGAGCCCGCGACGACTGACCGATTCCGACGCCCGGACCTCGGTGGTCTCGGTGAGACCGGCATCCCGCGAAGCGGATCTCTCAGGGCTCCGGCTCATCCCGGCTCACACCCACTCGTGAGCACTCCGCAAGACGGAAAGCCCGGTTCCGCATCAGGAGCCGGGCCTTTTCGTTGTGTCGCCGGTCAGGTCCACCAGTCCCGGTCGGGCGGCCTGAGCCACATGCCGGGTGGCCCGGTGATCGGCCTGGCGTCGGCCGGCCGCAGGCCCGCGCCGGCGAAGCAGCAGGCCACGGCTCGGGACCGGCAGAGGTATGCAGTCAGTATCTCCTCGGCTGGCAGTATCTCCTCGGCTGGCTCGTCGTGGGCCACGGTGCCGCCGCCGGGATGGGTGTCCGGCATCACGATGCCGCCGTTGCGGGAGACGCTTCCCTGCTTGCCGCTCTTGGGGCTGTCGTACATCGCGTAGCAGACGGTTCCTGCGGACAGACGCTTCGTGACACCGTAGGTGTAGGCGGCGTACCCCCAGGGCCGGCTGACGACGCATCCGCCGGGCACGTCCGTGACTCCGAGGAGGGCCGGGCTGTCGGCCTGGTCAACGGTCGCCGCCGAGCCGGGCGCGTTCACCGAGACCGACATCGAGGAGTTCACCCGCGCCTACTCACGTCCTGACGGCTGGCGCGGCGCGATCGGCCTCTACCGGTCGATGCTGCGGGAAGGCGCCGAGGGCTACCGCAGTCCAGCGGAGGTCTACGCTGAGATCCTGAACAGCGGTGATGCGCTGATCCCTTGAGACCACCATCGTTTCCGGCATCACGGGTATCGGCTCGCGAACGGTCCTCTCGGGATGCGCGAAGACCGCATCGACCACCCCGCGGGGGACATGGTGGAAGAGCTGACCCACGTCGCGCCCGAGGTCCGCGACCGGCTCGTCGTCCGGTTCGGAGCCGAGGTGCTCGCCTGGTGTGATGCGTTGCCGGTCCTGGTGGACGAACTCGCTGCCCGCTGGGATCTGGATCTCGTCGCGGCGGGCGGAGGAGGCACCTCGCGGGTGTTCCGCTGCCTCAGGCGCGACACCGCCACCTCGGCGTGGCTGAAACTCACCCCGGAGCCCGAGATCGCCCGGCAGGAGGCCGAAGCTCTCCGGGCCTGGGACAAGACGCCGTCGGTCGTGACGCTGCTGGCATACGACCTGGCTGCCGGGGCCCTGCTGCTGGAGGACGTGGAGCCGGGAGTGCCGGTCAGGCGGTACGCCTGGAATATGACCGAGGTCGCGGCGCTGCTGCGGGACCTGCGGGTCTTCGCTCCCGCGCCGGGTGAGCACTCGGTACTGCGGCCCCTGTCCCACCGCGTGGGCTTCATGTTCGACCTGGCCGACCGCAGGCTGGCGGCGGCCGGCGCGACCGACCCGGCTGCCTCGGCGGTGCTCCGGAAAGCGCGGGCGGCGGCCCTGGAACTGGCAGCCGACGGGCCTGCGGGACTCGTGCATGGCGATCTTCATCCGGGTAACGTGCTGTCCGGCCCGGACGCCCGTCTGGTGGCGATCGATCCGAGGCCCGCCTGGGGCGACCCGGACTTCGACGCCGTGGACTGGGTGCTCGAGGGAGCCGCGGATCTCACCGCGCTGGAGCGAAGGATCGAGGAGCTGGCGGCACTGGTTCCCGGTCAGTGTCCTCGTCGTGTGCTGGGCTGGTGCCGGGCCCTGGCCGCCCTCATCGCGGTCCCCCGGAGGTGCGCGGGGCGAGACGACGCACAGACCCGGTTCCTCATGGCTCTGGCCCACGGCTGATCCCCTCGCCGGCCTCAGCCGGTTCCCGTGCCACCGTGCCCATCGGTCGCGCTCACGGCGTCAGGCCGGACATCATCCGGCAGCGCGGGCATCTGCCAGTCCTCGGTGGGCAGGGGCGTCCAGTCGTGCGCGAAGGGCCCCTGCCGTGTTTCGATCAGCCCGATCACCTCCTCGCGGGCCGCGAGGACGCCTTGGTGCGACCGGTCATCGATCAGCCCGAGCCGGCGACCGTGCTCGTACTCCTCCACGTCCTTCCACCGGATGTGTGACAGGTCGGGGTCGGCGACCAGGTCCAGCAGGAGGTCGTAGGTGTCGATACCCATGTGGGTGCGCCGCTTCGGCAGGTCGAAGTCGACGTACCAGGTGAGCGGGCGTCGATCGGCGTCGAAGTACTGTCGCACCGTGAAGTAGGCGTCCAGGCCGTACCAGCTGCGTACCGTGGTGTCCTGCCACGTCCACCACCCCAGCCGCCACGTGCCCGATGCCAGTTCCTGGAGGGTCCGGTCCCGGCCGTGCCCGTCGTGCAGGAACGCTGTGATCCACGTGGTCGACACCAGCCCACGCAGGCCCGGCCAGCCGGCCACCGTCAGATGGTCGCCGACGTCCTCCAGCACTCGGTACGGCATCGCCGACCAGACTTTGCCGCCCCACACGTGGCGGCGTACCACGGTCGTTCCCGCCTCGAAGCGCCCCGGTGCGTTGATCGTCATCCAGTGATCCTCCACCATCCGGCGTCCGGAACCGGATACGGGCGCGGGTCCTGCCAGGATCGGCCGTCGACGAGACCGGGGCGCGGGGCGAACGGAAGGCGGAGCAAGCTCACCCCTGCCGACTGGGAGCGGTCATGTTCGGCGTCGGGATGGGCGCGACCCTTCCCGGACGGGGCTGGTCCGGCGCCTCGGTGACCGTCCCCACCTGGAGGGCTCCGGCCCTCTGCCGGCGATATGTCCTTCGCCATGGAAATCGGCCCGGTGTCACCGATTCCGGCCCGGTCGAGCTCAGGACGAGTAGTCGATCCAGAGATACCAGACGGGCGCATCCGAATCGGCGTCGTCGCTGGGACCTTCCATCAGTACGTCGATCTCGCCATGCGCGAACTTCTTGGTGGCGACCTCCTGAATGTCGGACGGATCGAGTTCTGCGAAGGGGCGGGTGAAATGCCAGCCCTCTCGGTGAAATGCGGCCAGCGCCTTTCGTGCGTTGTCGACACCCGACACCGTCACGACCACCGTGCCGTCGCTGTCCGGGTCGGCCTGACAGTCATCCCCGAGTTCGACCGACTTGACCGAGCCTGCGGGAAGCAGCCGGATCACTTCCTCTTCGAGCCGGGGCGCCTGCTGTGCCGCCCGCTCCTTGCACTCCGCCACGTGAATGCCGCACGAAGGGATGGGGGACAACAGCACGGTGATTGTCAGGGCCGAGACCAACCCCTTGATCAGACTCACGACCCCAAGCCTGACATGGCCCTCGGCGCCGTGCCAGACCTTCAGATCTCACCGTCCCCGGAAGCGTCGCCGGCCGACCGGCCCCATGGCGGTCAGGCGATCACCGACCGGGCCGGAACCGTGCCGGTGCGGACAGGCGAACGGGCCGGAACCGATGACATCGGCCCCATTCGAAAGGCACAGGGCAACCGGCGAACGCCCGCGCCGGGTACGGTCGCTTCCCGCGAGGATCGATCATGTCTCCCGTTCCCGGGCGAGGTCGGAACTCACGGACGTTCACGGCCGCTTTTCGCGCGCGAAACCGCGCGGGCCCTGTCGCGGTCCCGCGAGGCGTGTGATGGTGACGCCGGGTGCCGGAGCCCTCCGAGTGCCTCCGCCGGTCAGGGGTTGCGATCTCGCTACGAGAGGTAGGGGCTGAAATGGTCGGCGACGGTCTCCGCGATCGCGGCGGCGTCGAGGGAGCCGTCGACTCCGATCACGCGGATGCCGAGCCGGTGGGCGTTGCGGACGGCGTCGTCCGCGACGAGGCGGTCCCGGGCGAGGCGGTTGGCCTGTGCGCGGGCCGGATCGCTGACGCGGTGCCCGAGCGAGGCGGCGCGCGGTAGTTCCCGGAGCTGGCGCCGGCGGAACTCCGGCGTGGGCACCATGACGACCATCCGGCGCGGTGAGTCGATGATGGGCGCGACGAGTTCCGGGCGGAGTCCCCAGCCTTCGGCGATGATCGGGTGGCCTGAGACGAGCGCGCGCAGGTCGTCCAGGGCCCACCCGAACCGGTCCGGGAAACCGGCCAGGGTCGCGGCGGCCATCTCCTCCGGGGTGGTGTGGACCCACATCCTGTCCGGGTCGGGCTCGGTGGCCGGCTCGCCGAGGCCGACGCGACGGGCGATCCGGCGGTCGTTGTGCCCGCGGGCGTCGTGGTAGTCGTAGTGGTAGACGGTGACGCGGCATCGGGCGGCCAGGAGCCGGGCCACGGTCGACTTTCCGGCCCATTGGCCACCGCCGATCCACAACGCGCGGCGCAACGTGCCGAAGGGGTCCCAGACGTCGCTTCCCGCAAGAGAGTCATGGCCGGTCATCCAGGTCCTCCTGTTGTCTCCTGTTGTCTCCTGTGTCGAGACTGTCTCCTACGTTGAGACGCGATCGGTCATGGACGCCGGGGCCGAGGGGCCGGCGGCCGGTGCCGGCTACCGTCGCCCGCCGGCGAGCCGGGCGGGGGGTGTGGAATGACGGGCGCGGTGGCGGCGTACCGCGTCCCGGTTGGCGCACGGCTGGGAACAGTAACGCTGCCGGGCGGTGCGTGAGGTGTCCGCGAAGATCCTCTCGCAGTCGGCGGCGGCACACCGTCCGAGCCGGTCCATGCCCCGGCTGACGAGGTGCATCGCCGTGCCCACGGAGATCAGTGCGAACAGCACCGCGCCGAGCGGCTGCAGGTCGTCGCGGTAGTGCAGGTGCCAGCCGTGGGCGTGGTCGGTCAGCCGGGGGTAGGCGGCCGACCGGGCCAGCATCTCGTTGACCAGCCCGGCCTTCGCGCGCTCGTCCGTGGCGTCGACGACCTTCGTCCAGACGTCGACGACGGCGAGGGTCTGGTCGAGATCCGACGGTTCGACGGGGCGTTCCAGCACCAGGCCGGCCGCGCGGCAGCGGTCGGCGAGTTCGCCGGCGCTCGCCGGCGGGCGGTTCGCCAGTTCCGCGGCGAAGTTCACCACATCCGCGCCGTAAGGGTTGAGGTGCATAAGCCCATTACATCAGCCTGTACGCCATGACGCGAACAGCAACAGAGCATGACATTCCCGAACTCGTCCGTCTCCGGACACTGCTCTTCGACGACCTCGGCGGTGACTTCTTCAACCCGGCGGACGCCGGTGACGACTGGCGCGACGCGCTCGCCCGGGTTCTCCGGCGGAAGCTGACCGAGCCCGACTGCCGGATCCTGGTCGTGGACGGCGGCACCGGCCTGGCCGCCTGCGGCATCGGCACGATCGAACAGTGGTTCCCCGGCCCCCACTCCCGCAACGGGAGGATCGGCCACGTCATCGGCATGGTCACCGACCCGTCGTACCGGCGGCGCGGGTACGGCCGGGCGGTCATGCTCGGCCTGCTCGACTGGTTCCGCGACCGCGACGCCGTACGGGTCGACCTCACCGCCTCCCGCGAGGCGGAACCGCTCTACCGGCGGCTCGGCTTCGCGGACCACCCCGACCCCCTGCTGTGCTGGAAGCCGTGAGGACGTCGCGATACCGCTGGGTCATTCTGGGTGTCGCGACCTTCACCCAGGCCGCGGCCGCGTTCTTCGTGCAGGGCATCGGCGCGATGAGCGTCCACCTGCAACGGGACCTGGGGCTGAACGCGACCCGGCTGGGCCTGCTGCTGTCGGCGGCTCAGCTGCTTCCGCTGGCCGGGCTGCTCGTGGCGGGACGGCTGCTGGACCGCCACGACGAACGCTGGGTCGTCGGGATCGGCGCTCTCGTGGTCGCCGTCGCGCTGGCCGCCGGAAGCGCGGCCCCGGGGTACGCCTCCCTGCTCGTGGTCCTGCTGATCGTCGGTGCGGGGTACAGCACCGTCCAGCCGGGCGGCGGTAAATCGGTGGCGTCCTGGTTCGACGCGTCACAGCGTGGCCTGGCCATGGGTGTCCGCCAGGCGGGTCTCCCGCTCGGAGGCGTCCTCGCCGCCCTCGCGCTCCCCTCGCTGGCGACCGCCTTCGGCTGGCGGTCGACGCTCGTGGCGGGCTCGCTCGTCGCGCTGTCGGGCGCCGTCGTCTTCATGGCCCTCTACCGCCGCCCACCGGGCCGGCGACCGACGCCGGCCGCGTCCCGCGTGCGGTTGGAGCTGCTCCGCGAGCCGTACATGAAGAAGATCGTCTTTTCCGGTGTGAGCATGGTGTCGGTGCACAGCGGCGTGGGCGTCCTCACCGTGCTGTACCTGCACGGGGTGACGTCCATGGACGCCGCCCCGGCGGCCCTGGTCTACGTCGCGGTCCAGTGCGCGGGCGCGCTGGGCCGTGTCTGCCTGGCGGCCTGGAGCGACCGCCACCGATCCGGCCGCTACGCCTGCGTCCTGACGTGCCTGGCCGCCGTGATCGTCGGGATGACCGCGTTGGCGACCCCCGTCGGCCGGTCTCCCGTCGCGGCCTGCGCGCTCTTCGTCTGGCTCGGCTTCTTCGGAATCGGCTGGTACGGCCCCTGGGTCGCCTACGCCGCCGATTCGGCGCCGCCGGGCCACACCGGATTCACCCTCGGCCTGGCCATGGCCGTCAACCAGGTGGCGGTCGTCCTGGCGCCGGCCGCGCTCGGCCTGCTCACCGACCTGGCCGGTGGTTTCGCGCCCGCCTGGGCCCTGCTCGCCGCGCTGACCGCCGTCGCCCTGACGGTGACGGCCCGGCTGTGACCGGTTGGGACGGCCGGCCGTGGCCCTCACCGCCGTCCCCGGCCGCCCCGCCATTACGAAACCGCGGTTGCGTAATGGCGGGGCGGGGGGTAGCTTTTATTTCGCTACATGAGTTTCGTAATGGGGAGGTCGGCATGGCGCCTCGGGGGCGGCCGCGTGACATGCAGGTCGACGAGCGGGTGCTGCGGATCGCCGCCGCCCTGCTGTTCGAGCGCGGCTACGCCGGTCTGTCCATCGACGAGGTGGCCGAGCAGGCGGGGGTGGCCAAGACCACGCTGTACCGCCGCTGGCCGACCAAGGACCACCTGGCCGTCGCGGTGGTGGCACGGCTGCAGGCCGATGACGAGATCACCGACACCGGCGACATCCGGGCCGACCTCGTCGACTACCTGGAGAAGATCGCCGCCGGGCTCAACCGCATGCGCGCGGCCGGGCACCGCCGGGGGCCCTCCGCCGGAACGGCCGGCGAGCTCGTGGCCGCCGCGGCCAGGCACGAGGACATCGGCCGACTGACCCGCGAACAGTACGCCGAGCGCAACGCCATCGCGCTCGCCCTGATCGAGCGGGCGCGCGTACGCGGAGAGCTGCGCGCGGACCTCGACGCCGAGGCGCTGTTCGACCAGATGGCCGGCGCCCTCTACTACCGAGTGATGATCACAGGCGCACCTGTCGACCGGGCCTATGCGAAACGGCTCGTGTCCTGCGCGCTCGAAGGGAACCTGACATGTCAATGATCGTGGAAACCGCCGTCGTCCACGCGGTCGACGCCGAGACCATCGGCTCGCCCACGGCGACCGGACGGCTGCTGCTCGACTCCGGCGACACCGGCGGCGCGCTGAGCACCATCCGGATGACGCTCGCCGAAGGCGCGGACGGCGCCGTGCCCCACCACCACGCCACCGCGACCGAGCTGTTCTACATCCTGGAGGGCAGGGCCCGCGTCCTGTCGGGCGAGGAGATCGTGACCCTGGAGGCGGGCGACGTGGCGGCCGTGCCCCCGCTGACACCCCACGCGTTCGCCGCCGCCCCCGGCCACACCGCCGACCTCCTCATCGTCGTCGCCCCCGGCATCCAGCGCTTCGAGTACTTCCGCCTGCTCGACCGCCTGCGCCGGGGCGAGGCCACACTCGACGAACTGCTCGCCTCCCAGGACCTCTACGACAACCACTTCCTCGACAGCCCCGCCTGGACCCGCGACCGCCAGGCGTCCTGACCCCCGGCCGCGTCGAATCGAAGACGGCGACGGGTCGGATCCAGCCAGGCGCCGAGCGGACCTCCCCCGGAACGCGTCGCGGACGCGCGCCGCGTCCCCAGGCCGGACGGGTTCTCAGGCCGGACGGTCTCTCAAGCGGACATCTGGTCGTAGCGGACGCGCATGCCGTCCACGAGGGTCTTGAGCGCGGCGGAGGTCGGCAACCAGGGGTCGGCCGGTGACACGGTGGCCTGAGCGACGAACTGATCGGCGAGGCTGGTCATCGGCGTCGCGGCGTTCGTCACGTCCGCGACCCGCAGGTGGGCCGCGTTCCCCGCGGGCAGGGCCGCTCCGGCCGGCAGCACGTGCACGGTGTTCTGCGCCAGGCCCCAGCCCACCAGCTGGTGCAGATCAGCCAGAACCTCCTCCATCACCGCGAAGTCGTAAGCGGTGATCATGGGAAGCTCCGGCGCGACGTCGGCCCGGGTGGTGGAGCGGCCCTCGGCCCCGTGGTGCAGGGTCATCGAGATCTGCTCCGACTCCAGCATGAGCTGCCGGAGCAGTAGTTCGTCCGGTGCGGCGCCCAGCCACACCCACGAGGTCTGATACCGCTGTACGTATCCCATCCGCTGCCACACCCACAGCGACCGGGCCCAGGCCCGGGTGAGCCGCTGCTGCGCCTCCGTCATCGCCTGGCGCACCTTGGTCTCCTGCGGAGCCGTCAGGGCCGGGCCGCCCGGCGGGCCGAGCACGGTGAGCGGAGCGGGCGCGGGCAGGGTCAGGCCCGCATGGCGTCTGGCCACCTCGGCGTAGTGGTCGGCGTTGGTGCTCTTGATCGGCCAGTCGGCCGTCGCGAAGCCCGGCGCGCCGAAGTAGAGGTGATCCGTGATGTCCGCGCTGGCTATGTGGAAGGACTCGTGCAGCAGGGTGCGGATCCGGCCATCGGTACGGGCGTCCACGAACGTCTCGGGAACGGTCAGCGACCTGGGAGAGGACGTCGCGCCGGCGCCCTGGATGTCCAGATCACCCCGGTGGTCCAGCAGGATCAACCGGTTGTCGTGGAGACGGTTCAGCCCTTCCGCGGCTTCGGTGAACGTCTTCCTGATCCCCGGCACCCTGGTGTTGTCCGGGAGGGCGAAGACGGCGATGATGTGCGCGTCGGCGTTGCCCGCGGCGATCTGGGTGAGAACGGCGGTCACCTCGTCCACCATGGTCTTCAGCACCGTCAGGCCGGGGTTCTTCGGAGGCTGGTTCTGCCGGGTTCCCGCCTGCATGACGTACGGGGTCCTGTCGTTGAAGACCTCGATCAGCTTTTCCAGGGTGTCGTCGGCCGTCGCGTTCGTGTAGTCCAGCGGGGCGGCGGTCCGGGCGTAGTTGTCCACGCCGGTGCCGCCCAGCGCGACCCGTAGCGCGCCGAGGTCGCTCTGCCGTACCCGGCCGTACGCGCGCCGTACCATCCGGTGCAGCGTCCTGCGGAGCGGGGGTTGAGAGAGCCGGGGGTGGGTGAACGGTTCGTTCCGGGTCACACCGCTTAATGGCAGCATGAGTTCCCTTTCTCGTTCGGCGTCTTCCCTCGCGACGAATGTCGCACACCAGATACGACGCCTGTTTTAAAAACGCGTTTACCGGGATACTCGAATTCGGCGAAGAAATTCGGTGCGCCTCCGGGTCCGTGGAGGCGGTCCTCCGGTGTGCTGGGATTTCCTTCCGCGGCGGAGCGTGCCGGGGGCCGTCCCCTGCACCCGAGGAGGAAACGGGAGCACGCGCGTCCCGATCCGCCACGCCGTGCCGGTGAGCCCGTCCCCGCGCCGGGTGGGTGAGGGGATTCGCCGGTCAACGGATGCACCGACCCATCCGATACGCGACCGGCGACGAAGTTCCTGTGGCCGGTGCCGTGCCGGCAGGGGCAGGAGGGGGCGCATGGGAGCGCGTGGCCGGTCGCCGATCGGCGAAGACCGTCCGGATGATTTCTCACCGGGGCTGAGGGAACTGCTGCAGGCGGTCGGCAAGGGTGATCGTGAGGCGTTCGAGCGGTTGTACGAGGTGCTGGCTCCTCGGGTGTTCGGGCTGGTCCTGAGGGTGCTGCGGGATCGGGCGCACAGCGAGGAGGTGGCGCAGGAGGTCCTGGTGGAGGTGTGGCGCAGCGCCACCCGTTACGAACCGGACAAGGGGTCGGTGCTGGCATGGGTGCTGACCATCGCGCACCGGCGGGCGATCGACCGGGTGCGTTCGGCGCAGGCGGTCATGGACCGGGAGGAACGGGCGGCGCGGCTGGAACCGTACCGCCCCTTCGACGAGGTGACCGAGCTGGTGGTGGGCCGTCTGGAAGGCGAGCGGCTGCGCCGCTGCCTGGAGGGGCTGACCGAGTTGCAGCGTGAGTCGGTCACCTTCGCCTACTACGGGGGCTACTCCTACCGGGAGGTCGCCGAACTGGTCAAGGCGCCGCTGGGGACGGTCAAGACACGGATGCGAGACGGGTTGATCCGGCTGCGTGACTGCCTGGGAGTGGAGCGATGACAGAGCGGCGACAGGAGTTCGATCCCCACACGCTGGCGGGGGCGTACGCGCTCAACGCCCTCGACGACGAGCTGGAGCGCCACCGCTTCGAGCAGCACCTGGCCGGATGCCAGGAATGCGCCCGGGAGATCGCCACGCTGATGGAGACGGCGGCCAGGATGGGCGCGGCGGTGGCCGCCGAGCCGCCACCGGGTCTGCGGGCACGGGTGATGGCCGAGATCGAGCAGGTCCGGCAGCTTCCCCCCGCCGTCGCGCGACCGCGCCGGCGGCCGGGAGGGTGGCGGCCCTGGCTGGCCGCGGCCGGCGTGGCCGCGATGCTGGCGGCCGTGGTGGCCATGGGCGTCACGACGTTGCAGACGCGGAGCCGGCTGGAGGAGATCCGCCGGAGCCAGCAGGAGATCACGGCGGTGATGACCGCCCCGGACGCCCGCACCTCGACGGCCGTGTCCGGCGGGATGCGGGGCGGCGTGCTGGTCTCGCGGTCGGAGAGGCGGATGGTGTTCTGGGCCTCCGGCCTGCCCGACCCGCCGGCGGGCCGGGTCTACCAGCTGTGGCGGCTGGCGCCGGGGGAGATCAGCTCGGCGGGTCTGCTCACCGTCAGCTCGGGCAGCGCCACGCCGGTGCTGGTCACGGCCGGCGCGGGGACGGCCAGGCTGGGTATGACCCAGGAGCCGGCCGGCGGTTCCCGGCAGCCCACCGGCGACCCGATCCTGCTGGTGGACATTCCGGCCGCCTGACACCCATCCGATCGGGGAGCGGCTCCGAATCCCTGGTGTGACGGGTGAGAAACGAGGCTTCACGGCAGCCGCCTACGGGGTGCTGACCGGGATCCTCTCCATGGCCATGGCGGAGCTGGCGGCGGCGCTGATCGGGCGACCGCAGGCCGGCCCGCCGGCGGCGGTCGGATCGGCCTTCATCGATCTGACCCCCGGATGGCTGAAGGACTTCGCCATCCGCACCTTCGGCAGCGCCGACAAGCTCGTGCTGCTGCTCGCCCTGGCGGCCGGGTTCCTCCTGATCGCCGCGGCCATCGGTCTGGCCGCGCCCCGGCGACCGCGCGTGGCCATCGCGATCCTCTCCGGGGTCGTGGCGGTCGCCGGAGCGGCGGTCCTGACCAGGCCCGCCGTCCTGCCCGTGGACGTCCTGCCGTCGGCGGTCGCGGTCATCACCGGCGTGATCACGCTTCGGCTGGTCGACCGCCGTCTCCTGTCGCGCGACCGTGTCGCGCTCAGCGACTTCGCCCGGAACGACGACGGCCGTGAAGGGGGCCACGATGACCGCTTCACCTGGAACGAGGGTCGCGAAAAGGCCCACGGCCGCGAGGGGGCCCGTGACGACCTCGACCGGCGCGTCCTCCTCACCGCGGGCGCCGGCATGCTGGGGCTGGCCGCGCTCGCCGGCGGCGGGAGCCGCGCGATCACCGCCCTGCGGCGGCCCGGTGTCACGACGATCGCACTCCCACGCCCGGCGCGCCCGGCTCCGCCCCTGCCCGCCGGTACGGACCTGGCGGTCCCCGGTCTGTCGTCGTTCACCACCCCCGCCACCGCCTTCTACCGTGTCGACACCGCGCTCGTCATCCCCCAGGTGGACCCCCACGACTGGACGCTGCGCATCCACGGGCTGGTCGATCACCCCGTTGAGCTGACCCTGCGGGAGGTGCTGGCCCGGCCGCTGACCGAACGCGACATCACCCTGACGTGCGTGTCCAACGAGGTCGGCGGGCCGTACGCGGGCAATGCCCGCTGGCTCGGCCTGGATCTCGCCGCGCTGCTGCGCCAGGCGGGCGTCCAGCGTGGCGCGGCGCAACTGCTGTCCCGCTCGGCCGACGGCTGGAGCGCCACCACCCCGCTGGAGACCATCCTGGACGGCCGCGACGCGCTCCTGGCCATCGCGATGAACGGCCGGGCGCTCCCGCCCGAGCACGGCTTCCCCGCCCGCCTGATCGTGCCGGGGCTGTACGGCTACGCCTCGGCCACCAAGTGGGTCACCGAACTCCGCCTCGTTCCGCCGGGCGGCGGGCGGTCCTACTGGACCCGCCGGGGATGGGCCGAACGCGCCCCGATCAAGACCGCCTCCCGCATCGAGGTTCCCAAGCCCTTCGCCACCGTGCCCGCCGGCCCGGTCATGGTCGCGGGCACCGCCTGGGCCCAGCACCGCGGCATCGCCGCAGTGGAGGTCGGCATCGACGACGGCCCCTGGCGACAGGCGCAGCTCGCCGCCACCCCCGGACCCGACACCTGGAGGCAGTGGAAGCTGCCCTGGAACGCCACCCCCGGCCGGCACCGCCTCCAGGTCCGCGCCGTCGACGCCACCGGCGCCGTCCAGACCAGCCGGCGCGCACCCACCATTCCCGACGGCGCCACCGGCTGGCACTCGGTCCTGGTGACCGTCACCTGAACCCCCTGTCCCACCATCTGTCCGCCTGTTCGCACTCAGACAAGGAACCGATAAAAATGATCAAGAGCAATCGCCTTGCCGTCGCTCTGCCCCTGCTGGCCCTGGCCGTGTCCCTGACCGCGTGCGGAGGCGATGCCGACACCGGCGCCGACATGGGCGCGGCGCCGTCCGCCAGCAGCGCCCCGACGGCCACCGGTAGCAGCGCTCCGACGGCCGCCGACAGCGACACCCCGATGGCCGGTGAGTCCGCCGCGGCCGCGCCGTTCGGTGCGGCCTGCTCCGCGGTCCCCGCCTCGGGCAAGGGCAGCTTCACCGGCATGGCCGAGGACCCGGTGGCCACCGCCGCCTCCAACAACCCGGTGCTCTCCACCCTGGTCACCGCGGTGAAGAAGGCCGGCCTGGTCGACACCCTCAACTCCGCCGAGGACATCACCGTCTTCGCCCCGACCGACGACGCCTTCGCCAAGATCGACAAAGCCACGCTCGACAAGGTGCTGGCCGACAAGAAGATGCTCACCGACATCCTCACCTACCACGTCGTCCAGGGCCGCAAGACACCCGCCGATCTGGCCGACGGCTCGTTCGCCACACTGCAGGGCGGCAAGGTCACCACCAGCGGGTCCGGCCAGGACTACACGGTCGGCGGCGCCGGCGTGGTGTGCGGGAACGTGTCCACCCGCAACGCCACCGTCTACATCATCGACACCGTCCTCATGCCCAAGAAATGATCTCGGAGGCCGGGCTCGACGCTCCCCGCGGCGAGCCCGGCGGTCTCCCTGAACCGCCCCGGGCCGACGGAGACGTCGAGGACCCGGAAGGACGCCGATCGCGGCCGCTCCCCGTGGGCACCGCGGCCGGCTGTCCGAGCGAGCGGACCCGGCAAGGATCCTGCAAGGACCCGATCGGGGGAGAGACCGGCGGGTGAGAGCCGATTCCCGGCCGCGACGTCCGCGAACCGGACTCGCGCTGCTCAGAGCAGATCTGCCGCAGGCGGATCGCGGCGACATCGGTCCGTACCGCCCCACATGATGAACGCATGGGCGAAGAATCGAAACTTCCACTGTTCGACGCGCGGGTGAGGCGTGAACTCTACGAGGGGCGCGTTCTCGTTCTCGACGGTCCTCTCAATGACGACAACGGGACACTGCTCGCCACGCAACTGATAGCGCTCGCCACGCAGGACGCGTCGGCCGACATCGCATTGTGGATTCACTCCCCGGGCGGCTCGGTCCCGTCGATGCTCGCCATTCGCGACGTCATCCGGCTCATCCCCTGCGACGTGTCGACCCTCGTGCTGGGAATCGCCTACAGCGCCGGGCAGTTCCTGCTGTCCTCGGGCGCCCGGGGGAAGCGCCGCGCCCTGCCGCACGCCCGTGTCCTGATGCACCAGGGCTCGGCCGGAATCGGTGGCACCGCGGTCGACATCGAGCTGCAGGCCGACGACCTCCGGCACACCCGCGACACGGTGCTCGGCCTCATCGCCGAGGACACGGGGCAGCCCGTGGAGCGGATCTTCGAGGACTCCCTGCACGATCGCTGGTACACGGCGCAGGAGGCACTGGACTACGGCTTCATCGACGAGATCGTCCAGAGCTTCGACGAAATAGCGCCGCGCAATCGCCCGCGGTCCGGATTCGGCATCACCGAAGGAGCCGGCCAGTGAGCAGTTACACCATTCCCAACGTCATCGCCCGGAATCCCCGTGGCGAGCGGATCATGGACGTCTACTCACATCTTCTCACCGAGCGGATCGTCTATCTGGGAACCGCGATCGACGCGGGCGTCGCGAACGCGCTCATCGCGCAGATGATTTTCCTGGAGTCGGACAACCCCGATGCCGCCATACAGTTCTACATCAACTGTGAGGGCGGGGATCCGAGCGCGATGCTCGCGATATACGACACCATGCGCTATATCCGCCCGCGGGTCGAGACGACCTGCGTCGGACAGGCCGTCGCGGTGGGCGCCGTCCTTCTCGCCGCGGGCGCCGAGGGGAAACGCGCCGCACTTCCGCACGCACGGATAATCCTGCACCAACCGGCCGCTCAGGGGCGCGGAACGATCCCCGATCTCATCCTGCAGGCCGACGAGGTCGTCCGTGTCCGAGCGGACATCGAGCGCATCCTGTCACGGCACACGGGCCAGACCGTCGAGACCCTGCGCGCCGACACCGACCACGACCGCGTGTTCACCGCGACCGCGGCCCTGGAGTACGGGCTCCTCGACCAGATCATCGAGGAGCGTTCATAGGGCCATGGACGACCCCGGCCGGGCCGGCGCTCCGGCCTTCGGGCCGGGGAGCGCGTCAGGCGGCCAGGGAGTACGCCGCGGAGCAGGTGGCGCCTCTTGACGTGCCGCTCTGGGCGGACCGCAGGCTCTCTGCGACGGCGAGGGTCAGATCGATCAGGGTGACGTCCAGCGCGCCGGCGACCGCGGCGATCATCTCGCTCGACGGCTCCTTGACACCCCGTTCCATCTCGGAGAGATACTGCGGCGAGACGCCGGCGCGACGCGCCGTCTCGCTCAGCTTCTCGCCCCGCTCGTGACGGAGATCTCTGAGACGCTCACCGAGCACGTGCCGCCACAGCGGCTCGCGAACCGGGGACGGCTTGGGGTCGGTCCGACCGGTCGCCGGACGTAGCGGCGGGACAGAGAAGGCCATACCTCACCATAGGTAGACGGCGCGTTCGAGTTCCGGTGACTTCGCGCAGAGCGGAACCGTCCCCGCCTCCTCCGTCCGCCTCCCGGGGGCGGCGGGGCCCGGTGCCGCCGGGACGTCTCCTGCCCCGGGATGCATTCCGGCGAACCCCGTGAGCGGGCGCTCCGGATGGTCTATGGTACGGCGATGACCGCGATCGATTGGCTGTTCGAATCCGACCCCGCCATTCGCTGGCAAGTGCTACGCGACCTCACCGGCTCCTCGCCCGACGAGGTCGCCGGCGAACGGGCGCGCGTGGAGCACGAGGGCTGGGGCGCCCGTCTCCTGGCGCTCCAGGGCGCCGACGGCCTCTGGGAAGGCGGCGCCTGCTTCCCCGCGTCCTACACCGGAGGCGAACCCGGGCAGCCCTGGACGGCGACGATGCACACCCTGCACACCCTGCAGATCCTCGGCCTCGACCCGGCGTCGAAGGCGGCCCGCCGTACGATCCCGCTCGTCGCCGAGAACGGGCGGTGGGAGCACGAGGGGCAGCGGTACTTCGACGGCGAGGTCGAGCCCTGCATCAACGGCAGGACGATCGAGACCGGCGCCTACTTCGGGGCGGACGTCTCGGCGATCGTGGAGCGGGTCCTCGGTGAGCGGCTCGCCGACGGCGGCTGGAACTGCGAAGCCGAGAACGGATCGGTGCGCTCCTCGATCGACACGACGATCAACGTGCTGGAGGGGCTCCTCGAATTCGAGCGGGCGACCGGTGGGTCCGACGCGGTGCGCGAGGCGCGCCGCGGAGGGGAGGAGTACCTCCTCGAACGCGGTCTGTTCCGCCGCAGGAGCACCGGTGAGGTCGTCGACGCGGCGTACCTCGACTTCGCCTTCCCGTACTACTGGCGCTACGACGTGCTGCGCGCGCTCGACTACTTCAGGCGCTCGGGGGCCGAGCCGGACCCCAGGATGGCGGAGGCCGTGGAGGTCGTCCGCTCCAAGCGGCAGCCCGACGGCCGCTGGCTGCTCGACCGCGTCCATCAGGGACGCGTCCACTTCCCCCTCGAGGAGGGCGTGGGCAGGCCGAGTCGCTGGAACACCCTCCGCGCGCTCCGGGTGCTCGACTGGTGGCGAGACTGACCCCGCGGGTACGGACCCCGTGAGAGTGGCCCGGAAGGTGGGTTCCCTGGTCGAGGTGACGCTTCGCAGGCGTCTCTTCCACCGGGGTGAGCACGCCGACGCCCGGGTCGGCTCCCTGCTCCGGGACGAGGCGTACGGTCACCGGCGTTGATCCGCCGGACGAGGCGAAGATCACTCGGCCACGGGTGGAACGCTGGACGAGGTGCCGACACGGTCCTACGATAACGGCCCTATGAGCCATTTCAATCATATCGACCTCGTCGAATTCCCAGCGGAATCCGTCGAACAGCTCCAGGCTGCCAAGGAATTCTTCGGACAGGTATTCGGCTGGAAATTCCAGGACTGGGGTGACCATTATGCCGACACTGCGGACAGCGGCGTGAGCAGCGGACTCATCGCCAACGCCGGGGCGCGGTCCCGCATGCCATTGGCGGTCGTCCATGTCGACGACCTGGAAGCGGCGTACGAAAAGGTGACCGGCGCCGGTGGAACCATCGTGAAAGAGATATTCTCTTTTCCCGGTGGCCGGCGCTTCCATTTCAGGGACCCGGCCGGCAACGAGCTGGCGGCCTGGTCCGAGTGACCCGGGGCGACCGCGGGTGACCGGGAGCTGACCGCAGGCCCTTCACGCGCACGCCGGCCGACGGGCCGGCGTGCGACCGTGAAGCTCACGGCCGTCAAGCGGCAGGGGAGGCACCGGCGATCCACCTCCCGGGGCGGAGATCTCGGGCGATCGGACGTGGGCCGCCGTCCATAGGCACCACCCGTTCCCGCTCGCCGAGCCGGCCCAAGCCACCGACCCGGCCGGGGCCGTCGGAGCCGCCGCCGATCGGGACGATGCCGCTCCAGAGGATGTCGCCCTACCGGAAAAGGGTCTTTCGTCGAGCATGTAACGCTTCTTCAGTCTTCTTCCAAGCAAAGGCGTGTTCAGGAAGATGACGAAGGGAGCACGGCCGGTGCGCTTCAAACACACGGGATCGGTGGAGATCTCCACCGATCCCGAGGCCTTCGAAGCCTTCTACCGGCGCCATGTCGAGGCGGTCACGCGGTTCATGGCCCGCAGGGTGGACGACCCCCACACGGTCGCCGACCTGGTCGCGGAGGTCTTCGTCGCGGTGCTCGACTCGGCGCACACCTACCGCTCCGGCCTGGGCAGCGAGATCGGCTGGCTGTACGGCGTGGCACGCAACACCCTGTCCGCCGAACGGCGACGGGTCGTGAGCGAACTGCGGCTGGCCGGCCGGATCAGCGGGAGGCGGCTCCTCGACGCGGACGACCTGTCGCGGATGGAGGAGCGGCTGGACGCGGAGAGCCCGGCCCGGCGGGCCTTCGAGGCCATGGCCGGCCTGCCCGACAGCGAGCGCGCCGTCCTGGAACTGGTCGCCGTCGACCAGCTCTCCGTCCCCGAGGCGGCCGCCGCGCTCGGCATCCGGCAGGGGACCGCCAGGGTCCGGCTGCACCGCGCACGCAAGGCACTGCGCCACGTTTCCGGCGTCATCTCCCCCACGGTCATGGAAGGACTCCGATGAACTTCGAGGAGAGACTGCTCATGGAGCTCAAGGCTGAGATGAACGAGCGGGCGGCACGGAGGCCCGCCCGCAACCCCTTCCGGCGTCGTCTGCCGGTGGTGGTCGCGGCCGCCGGCGTGGCCGCCGCGGCGCTGGTGGCCGTGCCGATGGTCGCGGGGACGGAGAGCGCGGCGTACGCGCTGACCCAGGAGTCCGACGGGTCGATCCTCCTGAAGATCAACGAGTTCCGGAACCCGGAGCAGGTGGAGCGGGACCTCGCCGAGCTGGGCGTGAAGGCGGACGTCTCATACGTGAAGCCGGGCAAGAGGTGCGCCCCGGATCGTTTCACCAGCATCGATGGGCCGGGCGTCGAGCTTGAAGAGCTGAAGAGCAAGGATCCCGCGGTCCGGGCCAAGGCGATGAAGGCGATCGAGAACACGCCCTCCGAGAAGGCATACGACAGGGTGCCGGGCGGCGGCCTGAGGATCCATCCGGACAGGATCAAGCCGAACTGGACCGTTGTCATGGAGTTCACCGAGAACGAGGACCAGACCTCGGGGCCGGAGAAGCCGAGAGCGCTGTGGCAGTACCTCTTCCAGATCGCCGACGGCCCGGTGAAGCCCTGCGTGCTCGTCGAGGATCCGTCCTGGAACGCCCCGCTCGACCCGGTGAAGAACCCTGAGGCGTTCCCGCCCGCGGGCAGCTGACCGCCGGCGGGGTGGCAGTGAGGTGACAGAGGGCTGACAGGGGATGACAGGGGGCACGCGGCCGCCCGATGGCATCGCGGGCTCGCCGCGTGCCCCTCTCCTGTGCGCCGGCCGATGGTCCGGCGTGCGACCGTAAAGCTCCCGGCGGCCGTGTTACGGTCCGCGGGAGAGCGGGAACCCCAGCTGAGGGACCCTGATTCGTGGCGCCTCCCCCGCCGGAGGGACGGCTCTCGCCTCCTCCGGCCCGGGGGAGGCGACGGACGAGCCCCGCCCGTTCCGAAGGTGCGGACCGTCACGGGAAGCGATCTCCCCGCGGGGCGAATCCGGTGGTCCTCTCGCTGAACCCGACGGAGGCCATCATGGCGGCGAGATCCACATCGGTTCCGCGCGGCAAGCGTGGCGGCGGACCCGGCGAACTCCAGGAGCCGCACGTCACCGTTCCGGTGATCGGCAGGGTGACCCTTCCGCCCCCCGAGCACCTCGCCTTCTACGCGGTGCTCGGTGTGCTGGGAGCCCTGGAGATCATCGACTGGCCCGTCGTGCTCGTCATCGGGGCCGGGCATCTCCTGGCCGGGCAGCGGCGCTCCCGTGTCCTGCGCGGGGCCGGGGAGGCCGCCGAGGCGGCATAGCCGGGATCGGCCCCGGCGGCGCGACCCGGTCCAGGCCGACGACCTGCCAGGTGCGGGATCGGAGCACGCCCCGGTGGCGATACTCGCGCATGATCCGCGCGTGCTCGCGCAGCCGTACGAACGCCTGGAGATCGTCCTCCCCGCGCCACACCGACAGCGAGCCGACCCGGCGGCCGGGAAGGTCCGCCCACAGCCACATGCCCACCGCGCCCGGCAGGGCCGGCCACAGGCGGCTCAGTGCGAGACCGCGCCGGGCGATCCCGGGCAGGTCGAGGAGGCGGTCCGCCCGGTAGTCCGTCAGCGCGGCCACCAGCGGGCCCGGATGCCCGGCCGCCGGACCGGCGATCCAGCGGGTCCTCAGCATGCCGCCGCCGTACGGCGGAGCAGGGGCTCGGCGGCGGCGCGCAGCTCGTCGCTGAACGGCGTCGGCCGCAGCGTGGCCGGGTCCAGGTTGACGTTGACGCGGTAGCCGTCGGCGTGCAGCACCGTGCGGTCGGGCGACAGCACACGGAAGCCGTACACGTTGCTGGTGCGGCCGATGCGCTCGATCCAGAAGTGCACCGTCGGCTCACCGGCCCCGGCGATGGGGGCGTGGTAGGTCACCTTGAACTCGCGCACGGCCAGGAACACGTCCTTGAACGCCGACCGGGCCGGGTCCGCCGCCCAGCCCAGGCGTTGCCAGTACGCGCCGACCGCCCGCTCGACCAGCAGGGCGTACCGGGAGTTGTGCAGCAGCCCCATGGCGTCGAGATCATCGAAATGCACCTGGACCCGCTCGAACACGCCGTCGTCGATCATGATCAGTCCTCCGGGAGAAGCGCGGGGTTCGGGCAGAGCGCGCGCAGGCGTTGCAGTACGGCGCGGCGGGCGTGGACGAACGAGACCTGTCCCTCGTACAGGCGGGAGTGCGTGACGACCATCTCGCCGAGCGCGTCGAACTCGTACGCGAGCTGGGCCGGATCCACGCTGTCGGCCAGCTCGCCCAGCGTCACGGCCTCGGCCGCCAGCCGCCGGATGAACTCCAGCCACTCGCGCATGGCCCGCGCGACGCGGTCGCGCACCGCCCCGGGGCGGTCGTCGAACTCGGTCTGCACGGTGAAGAAGAAGCATCCGCCGGGCAGCACGCCGTCGCTGTAGAACTTCAGCCGGGCCTCGTGCAGCGCGAACAGCCGCCGCACGCCGGCGGGGGCCCGCAGGGCCGGCGCCACCACCGACTCGGCCCACTGGCGGGCGGCCCATTCCACGGCGTCGAGCTGGAGCTGCTCCTTGTCGCGCCAGTGGGCGAAGAACCCGGACTTGCTGGTGCCGGTCGCCGCGGCCAGCCGCCCCAGGGAGAGGCCGTCCAGCCCTTCGACGGAGGCCAGGCTCACCGCGCGTTCCAGGATCGCCTCCCGGCTGCGCGACCCGCGCAGCAGTCGGCCGTCGTGTGTCATGGACGCCAAACTACATTAACGACCGATCGTTTGTATATCTCGCCCAGGCGTCTCGCTTGCGGGGGAGGTAGTGGATAGGAGTATTATCCATAATTGGATACTGTAACTATCCAAAAGGAGCAGGGTTTCATGACGTCGATCGTCCTCATCGTGGCCACGCTGGTCTTCCGCCTGCTGGGCGCGGTGTTCCGCCTGTCCCGTTTCACAACTTGGCGGGTGAGCGCCGCGCACGGTCTGGCCGTCATGCTGGTGATGACGGCCAGTGCCCACTTCGTCCCGGCGGGCGTGACCTTCATGCCGAACCACGCCGACATGGCGGCCATGGTCCCGCCGTTCGTCCCGTTCCCGGCCTTCGTGGTCTACCTGACCGGCGTCCTGGAACTGGCTGGGGCGGTGGGGCTCGTGCTGCCGGCCACCCGGCGGGCGGCCGGGATCTGCCTGGCGCTGCTGTTCGTGCTCATGCTCCCGGCCAACGTCCACGCCGCGCTGGCCGGAACGACGCTGGGCGGGGAGCCGGCGACGCCGCTGTGGCAGCGCGTCCCCGAGCAGATCCTCTATATCGGCGTGGCGCTCTGGGGCGCGGGCGTCCTGGAGAGGCGTGCCGGCCGTACGGCCTCCGTGGGCGGCGCGTCCCCGGCGCTCTGACCTCACCGGACCCCGGCGGACCCGCGGGGGTCCGGCGTCGGACGGCCCCGGCGGGTCTTCCGTCCGCCGGACGTTCGCCGGATGCTCGCCCGGCATCCGCCGGGCCGCTCATCGAACGGCCGTCGGGTCAGCCCCGCTGGTCGCGTCCACCCGGCTGATCCGGGAGGGCCGACTGGAGGTGCTCGATGCAGCGGCCCAGGAGGGCGACCAGCGTCTCCCGCTCCTCCTGGCTGAACTCGGCGGAGAGCCCCCGCTCGACCCGCACCGCGCGGGCGTCCCCCTCGGCCAGCACCCGCTCGCCCTTCTCGGTGAGCCGGGTCTCCAGGATGTTCCTGTGCCACTCGTGGGGGGTGCGCTCGATCAGGCCGTTCTCCTGGAGGTTCTTGAGCACGGTGTTCATGGTCGGCGGGGTGACCGCGCAGGCCCGGGCGAGCGCGGCGGCCGAGATCCCGGGGTTCAGCGACAGGTGCAGCAACGCCGAGTACTGCGACACCGTCAGATGGGCCGGCTTCAGCGCGGACTGCTTGGCCGCGCTGAGCGCCTGCTCCGCCCGCTTGAGGACCGTCGCCGCCGTGCGCGGCATCTGAGTCACGGGGAGCCGTCCGGACGGGTCCCGCCTCACCCGCCCGGGCGTCTCGCCGCGGGACCGGAGGTGTGAACCCCGGGTCCGGCAGCCGGGCCGGAGACGTGAACGTGCGCGGGCCGCCCGGCGGCGTCGTCGTACGCCTCATGGGCGTCGAGCAGTTCGTCCCAGTGCTCCTCCGCCCAGGCGCACGCGGCGGCCATCGGCGCGAGCATGCTGCGGCCCAGCGGGGTCAGCCCGTACTCCACGTGCGGGGTGGCCCCGGCGCGGACCGTACGGCAGACCAGGCCGCCGCGTTCGAGGGAGCGCAGCGACTGGGTGAGGACCTTGGGGGTGACGCGGCGCAGCGGCACGCGCAGCTCGGAGAACCGGCGCGGCCCGTCTTCGAGGCACCGGATGATGAGCGCCGCCCACTTGTCGCCGAACCGGATCGGGTTGAGCGGGGACGGGCACAGCTCGTCGAACATGTCGGCGGGCAGAGGCTCCCTCATGGCCTCACGATAGCCGGTATCCCGGCGGTAACCGCGGCTCCGGATAGCGTCCCCGGCAGGCCGGGCGCAGAGGTCCCGGCCCCGGCGAAAGGCGGTTCCCCATGAACATCGTGATCTTCGGTGCGGGCGGCAGGGCCGGGCGGCGGGCCGTCGCCGAGGCGCTCCGGCGCGGCCACCGGGTCACCGCCGTGGTGCGCGACCCCGCGCGCCACGGCGACCTGGCCGGCGCTCCGGCGGTGGAAGGCGTCACGGGCGGGGCGGGTTCCGTGAGGGCGGTGGAAGGCGTCACGGGCGGGGCGGGTTCCGTGAGGGTGGTGGCGGGCGACGTCACGGACGAGGCGGGCATCGCGCGGGTGGCCGCCGGGCACGACGCCGCGATCAGCGCCGCCGCGGACCTGGCCGCGGCGCCGCACGACTTCTTCACCTCCTCGGCCCGCGCCCTGTCGGCCGGCCTGGCGAAGGCGGGGGTGGACCGCCTGGTGGTGGTCGGTCTCGCGTCCGTCATGCCGGGAGCATCCGGTGTGCCGCTGATGGACGAGCCCGGCTACCCCGACGAGTACCGCCCCTTCATCCTCGGGCACGCGGCGGGTCTCGACGTGCTGCGGGCCTGCGACCTCGACTGGGCGTACGTCGCGCCCGCGGGTGACTTCGACCACGGCGGCGTCCCGGCCGGGCGGTACCGGGTCGCGGAGCACGGCGACCCGGACAGCCGCATCACCTACGAGGACTTCGCGATCGCACTGCTCGACGAGGTCGAGACCCCGAGGACCCGCCGCGCCGCCGTCGGCGTCCGGGAGGCATGACACCCGGGGCGACGATCGGCGGGCGCGGTGGTTCCCGTCAGCGGGTGCGGGCGCGGAAGGCGGCGGCCTTGGCGCGGTTGCCGCAGCCGCGCATGTCGCACCAGCGGCGGGAGCGGCGATGGGAGAGATCGACGTAGAGCCGGGTGCAGGGGGACGCCTCGCACTCGCGGACCAGCGCCGCGTGCGGGCCGCCGAGCAGTTCGGCGGCGGCCCGTGCCACGGCGGACAGGGCGGCGGGCAGGTCGCCGGTCCGCTCCAGGACGCCGGGGGCGCGCAGCCGCACGCCGGGCGGGGGGTGCGCGGCGGCGCGGTCGAGCAGATCGAGGTCCGCGGCGTCGAAGGGGGCGGTGCCGTCCGGGTGGCTCGCGGCGCCGAGGGGGGCGGCGGACGGGGATCCGGCCTCGCGGGAGGTGATGGCGGACGGGGATCCGGTGCCGAGGGTGGCGGTGGCGGACGGGGATCCGGTGCCGAGAGGGGTGGCGTCGGACGGGGATCCGGTGCGGGCGGCGGACGCCAGCCGGTAGATCGCCTCGCGCAGGGCCTTCGCCCGCGCCAGGTCGTCGTCATCGGTGTCCGGCGGGGTGTCGAGGAGGCCCGCCGCGACCGTCCAGCGAGCCAGGTCGGCGGGCGTCGCCAGCAGGTCGACGCGTTCGCCCCTGCGGCGTCCGACCGTCCCGGCCAGATCGAGGCCGAGGTCGCCGCTGACGAAGGTGAACTCCATGCCCCCAATGGTAACCCCTTTGACAGGTTATTCGGTGACTGTCAGGCTGAGTAACCGTTCGATCCGGTTACTTCTGAGAGGGTCATCGTGACGACATCCCTCCCCGTCCGCGCACGGACCGCTCCTGACGCGCGCCGGTACGGTCCCCGCCACCGATGGGTCGTCCTGGCCGTGAGCGTCGCCGCGCAGGCGAGCTTCTCGGTGATGTTCTCCGGCATCCCGGTCACCGGCGTCGCGATGCGTTCCGGCTACCACCTGTCCACCGGTCGGCTCGGCCTGGTCCTGGGCTGCCTGGGGCTGGGCGTGGCGGTGTCGGACATCGCGTGGGGGCTGCTGACCGACCGGTTCGGCGACCGGCGCGTCCTGCTCACCGGGCTGGTCTCCACCGGCGCGCTGCTGGCGCTGATGGCCGTCGCCGTCACCCCCGCCGAGCTGCCCGGGACGGCCGTGCTCGCCCTGTGCCTGCTGGTCGCCGGGGCACTCGGCGGCAGCGTCAACGCCTCCTCCGGCCGCGCGGTCATGACCTGGTTCGCCGACGGGGAACGCGGACTGGCCATGAGCATCCGCCAGACCGCGATCCCGGTGGGCGGCGCCGTCGGCGTGGCCCTCCTCCCGGTCCTGGCCTCCTCGTACGGCTTCCGCGCCGTCTACGCGGCACCGGCCGCGTTCTGCCTGCTCACCGCGGTGGCGGTCTGGCACTGGCTGCGCGACCCCGGCAAGGAACCCACCCCCTCGGAGGCCGCGTCCAGGCGGGAGTCCGGTCCCACGCCGCGCCGGCCCGCGCCGGGCGTCTCACCCCTTCTGCGCCGGGACGTGTGGCGGCTGGCGCTGGCCGGCAGCCTGCTCACCGTTCCGCAGTTCGCCGTGCTCACCTTCACCGCGGTCTTCCTGCACGACGCCAGGGGCGCCGGGACGGCCCTGGCCGCGGGAACCGTGCTGGTCGCCCAGCTCGGCGGCGGCGCGGCCCGCATCTGGACCGGCCGGCGCAGCGACCGGAACGGCGACCGCCGGACCCCCATCCGGCTCATCGGGACGCTCACCGCCCTCGCCATGGCGGGCGCCGCCGTCCTTGCTCACGCGCCGGTCCCGCTGACCGTCGCCGCCCTGGCGCTCGGCGGGCTGCTGGCCAACTCCTGGCACGGCCTCGCCTACACCGAGATCGCCGTCATGGCGGGCGCGGACCGGGCCGGCGCGGCCCTCGGCCTGGTGGGCACCACGATCTTCGCCGCGGCCTTCGTCACCCCGCTGCTCGTGCCCGTCGCCCTCGCCGCCTCCTCCTGGCAGGGGGTGTGGGCGCTCGCGGCGGTGGCGCCGTTGCTGGCCGTACCGCTCACCCCGCGCGGGCGGCGCTCGCCGTAGGTTCCGGCGGGCCGCTGAGGGCGTGCCGCCGCAGGACGCGGATCACGGCGCGGATCGAGGGCCGCCGGTCGGCGTCGGCGCGCCACACCGCGTAGACGTGCCGGACCGGGCTCGGCCGTACCTCGACGAAGCGGACGCCGCCGGGCACCGGATCGCGGCCGAGCCGGGGAACGACCGCCACGCCGAGACCCGCGGCGACGAGGGCGAGCTGGGTGTGGTGCTCGGCGGCGATGTGGGCGATGTCCGGTTCGGCGCCGCAGGAACGCAGCGTGCTCAGCAACCAGGCGGTGCAGATCCAGCCGCGGCTCCAGGTGATCCATGGTTCACCGGCGAGTTCCGCGAGGCCGACGGCGTCGCCCGCGGCGAGCGGGTGCCCCTCGGGAAGCGCGACGTCCGCGACATCGTCGAGGAGCACGACCCTGTTCAGATCCCCGGGCAACGGGAGAGGGTGGCCGGACCAGTCCTGGACGATCGCCATGTCCAGGTCGCCGCGGGCCACCCTCGGCACCGTCTCGTGCGGCTCGGCCTCCTCCAGCTCGACGCGCAACCGCGGGTGGTCGCGGCGCAGCTCCCCCAGCGCGGGCGGGACCAGTCCGCGCGCGGCCGTCGCGAACGCGGCGAGCGTCAGGCGCCCAACGACGGCGCCGCGATGGGCCTCCAGATCCGCCTCGGCGCGTTCGGCCAGGGACAGCATCCGCCCGGCGTGGGCGACGAGCAGCTCGGCGGCGCCGGTGAGCCGTACGCCGCGGCCGTTGCGCTCCAGCAGCCGCTGTCCGACCTCCCGCTCCAGTTTGGCCATCTGCTGGGAGATCGCCGAAGTGGTGACGTGCAGGGCCTCGGCCGCCCCGGTGACCGACCCATGGGCGCTGATCGCGTGCAGGACGCGGAGCCGTTCCAGACTCAACATCTAAGTGATGCTACGCAAACTCTCTAAGAAAGACTCGCTTGTGCTTCGCGATCGCGAAGCGCCAGGGTGACGGCCATGAACACTTTCCGGATCGGTGGAGACCTGCCCGTGCACCCGCTCGGCTTCGGCGCGATGCAGCTGACCGACTGGGGGCCGTCCAAGGATCCGTCCGCCGCGATCGCGGTCGTACGACGGGCCGTCGAACTCGGGGTGACGCTCATCGACACCGCCGACGCATACGGCCTGGGCGCCAACGAGGAACTGCTGGCCCAGGCGCTTCACCCCTACCCGCGCGGTCTGGTCATCGCCACCAAGGCGGGGCAGAGCCGTCCGGGCCGCGGGCGATGGGTGCCGCTGGGCCGCCCGGAGTACCTCGTCCAGCAGGCCGAACTGAGCCTGCTCCGCCTCCGGCTGGAGCGGATCGAGCTGTTCCAGCTCCACCGCGTCGATCCCCAGGTGCCCTTCGCCGACCAGATCGGCGCCCTCAAGCGGTTGCGGGACGAGGGCAAGGTCCGCCACATCGGGCTGTCGGAGGTCGGCGTCGCCCAGATCGAGGAGGCTCGCCGGATCGTTCCGATCGCCGGCGTGCAGAACCGCTACAACCTCACCGACCGGCGGCACGAGGACGTCCTCGGCCACTGTGAGGCCGCCGGGATCGCCTTCATCCCCTGGGAGCCGGTGGCAGGCGGCGCGCACGCCGCCACGGACGGGCCGCTCGCGGAGGTCGCGCGAGAGGTCGGCGGCACCCCGGCACAGGTGGCGCTCTCCTGGCTGCTGGCCCGCTCACCCGTCATGCTGCCGATCCCGGGCACCGGCAGCGTCGCGCACCTGGAGGAGAACATGGCGGCGACGCGCGTCGAGCTGAACGGGGAGCAGGTCGCCCGGCTCGACGCCGTGTGGCAGGGGACCCGGCGCGAGGTCAGGCCTGATCCTGGCGGGGCATGACCACCTCGCGGACGATGAGCAGGATGGCCGCGACCAGCGGGATGCCCAGCAGCGCGCCCACCACGCCGAGCAGGGCGCCGCCGAGCAGCGCTCCGACGACCGTGGCGAGCGGTGGGACGTCCACCGAGCTCTTCATCACGCTCGGCGCGATCCAGTAGTTCTCGATCTGCTGGTACACGGTGAAGAAGATGACGCAGACGATGCCGACCGTGGGCGAGACGAAGAACCCGACCAGGGAGGCCGCCCCCGCGCCGATGAATGCGCCCACCATCGGGATCAGGTCGGTAACGGCCACGATCAGGGAGAGCGCCAGGGCGTAGGGGACCTTCATGAGGACGAGGAAGAAGAAGGTCGCCACCCCGGCGATCAGGGAGATGATGAGGTTCCCGGCGACGTAGCCGCCGATGCTGCCGATGATCTCGTCGCCGAGCAGGCTCGCCCGGGTACGGCGCGAGCGCGGCACCAGGCGGTAGGCCATCTTTTTCAGGGAGTTGAGGGAGCCCAGGAAGTACAGCGTCAGGACCAGCACGGTCAGGGAGTTGAAGACCGCGCCGATGAGCACCTGGCCGAAGCCGAGCACACCGCCGAACATCTGGCTGCCGAAGTCGCCGCTCGTCACGTACTGCTGGACCCGTTCCAGGATCTGGAATCGCGCATCCAGGTCACGGATCAGCGGGTTGTTCTGCAGCTCCTGCACGTACTGCGGGAGGTTCTGCACGAAGTCGGTGGACTGCGTGGTCAGCGGCGGCACGATGGCCAGGCCGAACGCGACGAAGACGGCGATGACGCAGAGGAAGACCGCGGTGATCGCCGCCACGCGGGGCAGGCCGTGGCGCTGCAGGGCTTCGACCGCCGGGTTCAGGCCGATGGCGAGGAAGAGCGAGACGATGATCAGGATGATCACCGAGCTGGCGCTCACCACGGCCTGGACCAGCCACCAGGCGGTGAGCACGCCGAGCGCGGCGGTGAAGCCGAACACGAACGGGTGGTTGCGCATGGACCGGCCCGGCCGCCCGAAGGGCAGTTCGGAGGTGTCGTCCGCGGACTCGCCGAGCGGACGCAGGGGGCCGGCCGAGGTGAGGATCGGCTCGGCGGGCTCGGCCGCGTCGACGGGGTCGATCGCGACCGGATCGGGTGCCTCGGGGTCGGCCGTCGCGGCCCGGGGGGACGCGGAGGAGGCGTGATCGGGGGAGTGGTGCTCGGACACGGAGGGCACCTGCCCGTCATTTGGGCGAATAGTCGGATTCAGTGGGTGATGGCCGCCACCGGTGGCGGGAGCGGTCATGACGCCCCGGCGTACGAGCGGGGACGCAGGGCGTGGCTGCGCAGCGCCGCCAGGACCGCGGACCGGCCCGCCGGGGTCAGCCGCCCGCCGGTCCGCAGCCCGAAGGCGGCCAGGCGCCGCGCGAGGTCGGCCAGGACGGCGTCCACCTCCCGGGCCCGTCCCTCCCCGCGGCCGACCACTTCGGCGACGCGGTCGCGGTCGGCGGGGGCGCCCTCGGCGAGCAGCATCAGCGCCGCCTCGCGGGCCGAGGCCCGGAAGGCGTCCTCCCCGGGCGCGGGGGCCAGGAGCGCGGCGGACGCCGCCTCCCACAGCAGGTCGCGGTCACCGAGCAGGCGCCGCCCCTCCCGGGTGGTCACCAGCCTCCGGCCCACGCGGCGCAGCGCGCCCATGCGACCCTCGGCCAGCTCGCGGGCCGCCTCCAGCTCCCCCTCGCTCCAGCGGCTCCCGCCGGGCGCCGGGCGGGACGGGCCGGGGCCCTGGGCCGGAGGGACCATCCCGCCCGGGCGGCGGCCCAGTTCCAGCAGCCACCGCAGCGCGGGGAGGAACGTTCCGGCCGGGGCCGGGACCGGAGCGTGCAGGTGCGCCTCGAAGGGCTGGGCGAGCTCGCGCCAGGCGTCGCCCCGGCCCAGCACCCAGCGGTTGAGCCGCTCGCCCCGGACCCGGTGCAGCCAGTTGTCGCCGCCGAGGTCGGCGCGGGGCTCGGTCAGCCAGCGGCGGGTCAGCGCCTCGCGTCCGGCGGCCGAGTCCGAGGCCGGCTCCCCGCAGACGAGGGCGAGCTCCAGCGCGGCGGAGCAGGCGCCGTGCGCGCCCCGCTCCTCGGGACCCATGATCGAGCTCCACCGCAGCTCGGGGAGGTCGGGCGGGAGCAGGCCGGTGGCGTCCAGGGCGCGTCGGCAGGCGGCCGTCCCGGCCTTCTCCGACCGCTCGTAGGCCCGCAGGACCCGCGCGGTGACCGGCGAGGAGCAGAGCGCGGCGTAGCGGTCGAGGCCGCCCAGTGCGAGCAGCCTGCCCAGCGCCGAGACGACCGCCTCCCGGTCGCCCGCGACCTGCGTCGGCAGCGTGTACCAGAGGAACTCGCACACGGTCAGTTCGGTGAGGGTCTCCAGCGGCTCGCCGCCGGTGAGCCGGTCGATCGCGTCGCGGGCACGGCCGGCGTGCCGGGGCTCCGACCGTTCCAGCTCGGTCAGCAGCGCGGCCACGTCCGGCGCGGGCACGCTTCGCAGCCTGCCGTGGCCGGGCCTGCCCTGACGATGGAGGTGACGCAGTGGGTCATGCACCGTCATGCCTACCCTGGGAAATCCGCATCCGGGCACCACATGGGAACGATCAGATCCAGCCCTTCTTGAAGAGCATCCGCGCGCTCCAGTCCGTGTAGGGAATGATCTCGGCGGTGAGGACGGGGTACAGCCACCAGAAGTTCAGGAGCGCCAGCAGCGTGAAGGAGCCGACGACCACCCCTCCGACCATACGCCTGCGCTGCGGGGCGTCCGCGCGGCCCAGTATGAGCCCGGCGGCCAGGGTCAGCGCCAGGATCATGAACGGCACCATCGGGGCCGCGTAGAACAGGAACATCGTGCGGTTGTCGGCGATCGCCCAGTAGAACCAGGGCAGCCAGCCCGCGAGGTAGGCGAGCAGCACGGCCCCCGCCCGCCAGTCGCGGGCCGAGACGTACCAGGTGAACATGGCGACGAGCGCGGCGAGCCCGCCGTACCAGATGATCGGGGTGCCGACCCCGAGGACGGCCTGCGAGCAGCCCTGCGCGCCGCAGCCGGACTGGGGCGTCTCGTAGAAGAACGCCACCGGGCGCAGCAGCAGCGGCCAGCTCCACGGTTCGGACTGGTAGTTGTGCGGCGTGGTCAGGCCGCTGTGAAAGCCGAGGACCTGGAAGTGGTAGGCGAGCCACGACCGGACCGAGTCGAAGACGAAGTAGGCGGGACCGTGGCCGGTGGCGCGGTCCCAGTTGCGGCCCCAGCCGCCGGCGGTGGCGAACCAGCCGCTCCAGGAGACGATGTAGGCGACGGCGGGGGCGAGGGCCATGGCGGTCAGCGCGGTCGGCAGGTCCTTGCCCGCCGCGCCGCCGTACGGCCTGCGCAGGCCGACGGCCTTGCGGGCACCGGCGTCCCAGACGAGGGACATGACGGCGAAGGCGATCAGGAAGAAGATGCCGGACCACTTGACGGCGCAGGCCGCGCCCAGGCAGACGCCGGCCGCGACACGCCAGGGACGCCAGCCGAGCCAGGGGCCGTGCTCGTCGAGCGTCGAGGTCTCGTACCAGGCGGCCAGGCGGGCGCGGGCCTCGTCGCGGTCGGTGACCAGGCAGGCGAAGCCGGCCAGGACCCAGAACATCAGGAAGATGTCGAGCAGCGCGGTGCGGGACAGCACGAAGTGCAGGCCCTCGACCGACAGCAGCAGCCCGGCCAGGCAGCCGAGCAGGGTGGAGCGGGTCATCCGGCGGGCGACGCGGGCCAGGATGAGGATCGACAGGGCGCCGGTGAGGGCGGCGGCGAAGCGCCAGCCGAACGGGGTCATGCCGAAGATCTGCTCGCCCAGCGCGATCATCCACTTGCCCAGCGGGGGGTGGACGACGTAGGAGGCGCACTTGTCGAGCTGGTCGGCCGCGCATCGCTGCCAGATGTCGGTGTTGCCCTGGATCAGCAGCGTGTTGGCGTTGTCCACCGGGGTGTGCTCGGTGCCGAAGTTCAGCAGCGCGAAGCCGTCCTTGGCGTAGTACGTCTCGTCGAACATGACCGCCTTCGGGCGGCCCAGGTCGACGAAGCGCAGTATCGCCCCGAACGCCGCCACCAGCGCCGGGCCCAGCCATCCCCACAGGACGCTCCCGGGCATCGGCGGGACCAGACGGTCGCGCACGGAGCGTGCCGATTCGCGGGTCGGCGAGGGGTCGGACTGCTCGAACCCCTTGTTGGTGAAATCGGTCACGGCCACCCGGCCATCGTAAGGGGCACCCCGCCCGGTAACCCAGGGAAACCCCGGCCGCATGCCCAATTGAGGGTGATATTCCCGAGTGATCCAGGGTTGCCCCACGGGCGGGATGGTCCCGGCGGAGGCCCGCGCCCCGAGACGTGCCGGTGAACGGGTACGGCCTCCAGACGACCTCCAGACGGCCTCCAGACGGCCCGCGGGCGACCCACGGACGATCTGCGAGCGGTCCGCGAGCGGTCCGGGGGCGGTCCCCGGCGGAGGCCCGCCCCCGGATGCGCGAGGATGGGGACGTGACGGACAACGGTAGGCTGGTGCTGGCGGGGGCCCCGATCGGGCAGGCGGGCGACGCCTCCCCGAGGCTGCGTGACGCCCTGGAGAACGCCGACGTGGTCGCGGCCGAGGACACCCGGCGCCTGCGCCGGCTGGCCGCGGAGCTGGGCGCCGAGATCGGCGGGCGCGTCGTCTCCTATTACGACGCCAACGAGTCCGGCCGGGCCGCCGAACTCCTCGCGGCGCTCCAGGAGGGCCGTACCGTCCTGGTGATCACCGACGCCGGGATGCCCGGCGTCTCCGACCCCGGCTACCGCCTGACCCATCTGGCCGTGGAGGCCGGGATCACGGTCACCTCGCTGCCCGGCCCGTCGGCGGTCACCACCGCCCTGGCCGTGTCCGGCCTGCCCAGCGACCGCTTCTGCTTCGAGGGCTTCCCGCCGCGCAAGCCCGGCGAGCGCGCCCGCAGGCTCGCCGCCCTGGCCGCCGAGGAGCGCACGATGGTGTTCTTCGAGGCGCCGCACCGGCTGGCCGCCGCGCTGGAGGCGATGGCCGGGGCGTTCGGCCCCGACCGGCCCGCCGCCGTCTGCCGCGAGCTCACCAAGACCTACGAGGAGGTACGGCGGGGCGGCCTCGGCGAGCTGGCCGAGTGGGCGGCCGGCGGGGTCAGGGGCGAGATCACCGTGGTCGTCGCCGGGCGCGTCCACGACGCCGAGCCCCCGTCGATCGGGGAACTGGTCGAGGAGGTGGCCCGCCGCGAGGAGGCGGGGACGCCGAGGAAACAGGCGATCGTCGACGTCGCCAAGGGCGCGGGCGTGCCTAAGCGGATCCTGTACGACGCCGTCCACCGGGGATGACGGGGATGACGCGGGCCCGCCGAAGCCACGGCACCCCGTGCCGCAGTGAGATCGCGGCGGCCAGGCAGGCCAGCGGCACCGCGGGCAGCAGGTAGCGGTAGTCGAACTCGGCGGTGGCCGCCGGGGCCAGGAGGAGGCCGAAGGAGGCCAGCCACGGCAGCAGCACCGGGCCGCCCAGCCTGCGCCAGCGCACCGCCACCCCGGCCAGGCCGACCAGCAGCAGCACGCCGAGCACCAGTCCGGGCAGCCGCACGGTCCGCTGGTAGCCCTGCATGAAGGCGGCCCACGGGTCGCGCACCTGGGTGCCGACCGCCTTCACCCGGCCGTCGATCTTCGCGGTCCGCAGGCCCGGGTCGTAGAGCTGGGCGTCGCCGTCGGTGGTGCCCTTGTACGACGACCACGAGGGCAGCACCCTGTCCTCGAAGGGGAACTCGTACTGCAGATAGGTCTTGGCGTCGGGGAAGCGCGGCCGGCCCCAGTGGAAGGCGCGGACGAAGTCGAGGCCGACCCGGGCGAGGTAGTCGCCGGGCTGGGAGAGGATGGCCCGCTTGGCGAAGTCTCCGGCGACCCCGTTCATCTCCGGGGTGAAGGTCGTGCCGGAGCCGAAGGCGTGGAAGCGCTGGCCCTCGCCATTGGCCCACCACAGGTAGCCCTGGCCGGAGAAGGAACGCTGGTCCGGCGGCGTGCTGATGCACAGCAGCGCCAGTTCCAGTTCCTTGCGCGGGTCGACGCCCATCTTCCCGCAGTCGGAGAACAGCGCCGTGCGCATGTAGAGGATCGCGCCGTCGCTGTTGGTCATCGCGAAGTTGCCGTGCGCGGAGGCGAACCACGCCATGTACGCCGTCACCGGGATCGCGCAGGCCGTCACCATGGCGGCGGCCGGCCGCCAGCCGGTCCGCTTGACCAGGAGGTAGGCCACCACCAGCGCGAGGATCGGCAGGCCGATCGACCGGGTGAGCGCGGTCAGGGCGAGCAGCAGGCCGACGACGGCGCCCAGCCGCCACGACATCCTCCGATGCCACAGCACCAGCGTCACGACGCCGACGACCAGCAGCATGAACATGGTGTCGGACATGATCAGGTGTTCGAGCTGGATCTGGTAGGCGTCGAACAATACCGGCACCGTCGCCAGCGTCGCCCCCCAGGCGGGCAGCCCGAACCTCCGGCGCAGCAGCGCGTACATCAGGACGGCGACGGCGAGGCCCATGAGGTGCTGGGTGAAGGCCACCAGCCCGAAACTGTGAAAGGGTCTGAGCAGAAGCAGCCAGAAGGAATAACCGTTCGGCCGCAGGGCACTGGGTCGTTCGGGGTGCACCGCCCCGGAGACGTAGTCGTAGGAGTCGTTGAACCACAGCGCCGGGCCGTACCCGATCATGGTCACCAGCCGCAGCGCGAACGCCGCCGCCAGGGCGGCGAGGAAGACGCGGTGACGGCGGGCGAACGCCGCCAGACGCGCTCTCCAGCCCGCTGGAGGCTCGTCCAGGCATGGTCGTTCGGCCATGGTAACCATGCCTTACAGGATGCCAGTCCTTTCACGGAGTTGCCCCGCGCACGGGTCGGCACAGGGCATCATGATGAGATTGGCTTGTGCCGGATCGAAGGGTTGAGACGTGGAACTGACCGTGGTCATGCCATGCCTGAACGAGGCGGAGACCGTGGAGACCTGCGTACGCAAGGCGCTGGCCTGCATGCGGGACCACGGGATCGACGGTGAGGTGCTGATCGCCGACAACGGCAGCACCGACGGCTCGCAGCAGCTGGCGCGCGACGCCGGCGCCCGGGTCGTGCACGTGGACGCCAAGGGATACGGCAACGCGCTCCTGGGCGGCATCCGCGCGGCGCGCGGCAAGTACGTCATCATGGGCGACGCCGACGACTCCTACGACTTCACCTCGCTGCTGCCGTTCGTCGAGCAGTTGCGCGACGGCGCCGACCTGGTGATGGGCAACCGGTTCAAGGGAGGCATCGCGCCGGGGGCCATGCCCCCGCTGCACCGTTACCTCGGCAACCCGGTGCTGTCGTTCATCGGCCGGCTGTTCTTCCCCAGCGCCATCGGCGACTTCCACTGCGGCCTGCGGGGCTTCCGCCGCGACTCCATCCTGCGGCTCGGCCTGCAGACCGGCGGCATGGAGTTCGCCAGCGAGATGGTGGTGCGCTCGACGCTCTCCGGCCTCGACGTGCGCGAGGTGCCCACCACGCTCTCGCCGGACGGCCGCTCCCGCCCGCCGCACCTGCGCTCCTGGCGCGACGGCTGGCGTCACCTGCGCTTCCTGCTCCTCTACAGCCCCCGCTGGCTGTTCCTGATCCCGGGCCTGGTCCTGATGATCCTGGGCCTGGTGGCGGGCACCGCGCTGACCTTCGGCCCGGTCTACATCGGCAAGCTCGCCTTCGACGTCGACACCCTGGTCGGGGCGTCGGCCGCGGTGGTGATCGGCTTCCAGGCGATGCTGTTCGCGGTGTTCACCAAGGTGTACGCGGCCGAGGAGGGCTTCCTGCCGGAGGACCGGAGGGTGCGCAAGCTCGTCGACGTGGTCACCCTGGAGAAGGGCCTGGTCGTGGGCGGCCTGCTGGCCCTGGCCGGTCTCGGCGGCCTGGTGGCCTCGCTGGTCCACTGGCAGACCCGCAGCTTCGGCACGCTGATCCCGTCGGAGTCGCTGCGCCTGGTCGTGCCCTCGGCCACCGCGCTGGTCATGAGCTTCCAGACCATCTTCGCGGCCCTGTTCGTCAGCATCCTCGGCATCCGCCGTACCAAGGAGACGCCCATCGACGTGGCGGCCTCCGCGGCGGAGGAGGCGGCCGAGGCCGTCAGCCGGGAGGACGGCCGCGCCGGGAACCACGACGAGCCGGCCGGCAGCCGGGGCGGCGCCTGAGGTTTCCCGGGGCGGCGCCTCCGGATTCCGGGCGGCGAAGCCCGGGTGACGTCCCTTAGGCTTGGGCACATGTCCCACCACATCCTGACCGCGGTCGCCTGGCCCTACGCCAACGGCCCCCGCCACATCGGGCACGTGTCCGGCTTCGGCGTGCCGTCCGACATCTTCAGCCGCTACCAGCGGATGGCGGGCAACAAGGTCCTGATGGTGAGCGGGACCGACGAGCACGGCACCCCGATCCAGGTCCAGGCCGACAAGGAGGGTGTGACCGCCCGCGAGCTCGCCGACCGCTACAACCGGGTGATCGCCGAGGACCTCCGGGGCCTGGGGCTGTCCTACGACCTGTTCACCCGCACCACCACCGCCAACCACTACGCGGTGGTGCAGGAGGTCTTCAAGGGCCTGTACGACAACGGCTACATCTTCCCCCGCACCACCATGGGGGCGATCTCGCCGTCCACCGGCCGCACCCTGCCTGACCGCTACATCGAGGGCACCTGCCCGATCTGCCACTTCGACGGTGCCCGCGGCGACCAGTGCGACAACTGCGGCAACCAGCTCGACCCGATCCAGCTGATCAACCCGGTCAGCCGGATCAACGGCGAGACCCCGGTCTTCGTCGAGACCGAGCACTTCATGCTCGACCTGCCCGCGTTCGCCGAGGTCCTCGGCTCCTGGCTGCAGTCGAAGCAGGGCGAGTGGCGGCCCAACGTCCTGAAGTTCGCCCTGAACCTCCTGGGCGACCTGCAGCCCCGCGCGATGAGCCGCGACCTCGACTGGGGCGTGCCGATCCCGCTGGACGGCTGGCGCGACCAGCCCAACAAGCGGCTGTACGTGTGGTTCGACGCCGTCATCGGCTACCTCAGCGCCTCCGTCGAGTGGGCCCGCCGCTCCGGCGACCCCGACGCCTGGCGGCAGTGGTGGCAGAACCCCGACGCCCGGGGTTACTACTTCATGGGCAAGGACAACATCGTCTTCCACGCGGAGATCTGGCCGGCGCTGCTGTTCGGCTACAACGGCCAGGGCGCCCGCGACGGCCGGCCCGGCTCCCTCGGCGAGCTGAGCCTGCCGTCGGAGGTCGTCTCCAGCGAGTTCCTCACCATGGAGGGCCGCAAGTTCTCCTCCTCCCGCCAGGTCGTCATCTACGTGCGCGACTTCCTGGCGCGCTACGACGCCGACGCGCTGCGCTACTACATCGCCGTGGCCGGACCGGAGACCCAGGACACCGACTTCACCTGGTCGGAGTTCCTCAACCGCAACAACGGCGAGCTGGTGGCGGCCTGGGGCAACCTGGTCAACCGCTCGATCTCGATGGCCGCCAAGAACTTCGGGACCATCCCCGAGGCGGGCGACCTCACCGACGCCGACCGCGCCATGCTGGAGCGCAGCAGGGCCGCCTTCCCCCGGGTCGCCGCGGAGTTCGAGCGCTCCCGGTTCAAGAACGCCACGAACGAGGCGTTCGACGTCATCCGCGAGGCGAACAAGTACCTCGCCGAGCAGGAGCCGTGGAAGCGCAAGGACGACCCGGAGCGGGTGAAGTCGATCCTGCACGTCGCCCTGCAGGTCGTCGACGACGCCAAGACCCTGCTGACCCCGGTGCTGCCCGCCTCCTCCGACAAGGTCCACGCCATGCTCGGCGGCGAGGGCGCCTGGTCCGGCATGCCGGAGATCCGGGAGGTCGAGGACCTCGACGATCCCGCCCGGAGCTACCCGATCATCACCGGGTCCTACGACGGCGCCGCGCGCTGGGAGTCCACGCCCATCCGGGCCGGCGTCCCGCTGGCGCCGCCGACCCCGCTGTTCTCCAAGCTGGACCCCAAGATCGTCGACGAGGAGCTCGCCCGGCTGGGCGACTAGGTCACGCCTCGCGGGTTCGCGACGGAAGAGCCGATCCGCGAAACGGGCTTGCACCTGACACGGTGTCAGGCCCTAAACCGGAGGACATGACCTCTCATCTCACGGTGACCGAAGCCGCCGCGGGGATCCGCGGCGGTGGGATCACCTCGCACGAGCTCACCGAACGCCTCCTCGCCCGTATCGAGGAGGTCGATCCCGCGCTGAACGCGGTCGTCGACCTGTGGCCCGAGGAGTCCCTGCGCGCCGCGGCCGAGGCGGACGCGGCGCTCCTGCGTGGTGACGAGACCGGCCCGCTGCACGGCGTCCCGATGACCGTCAAGGAGGGTTTCAACGTCGCGGGGAGGGTCACCACCTGGGGGAATCCGGTCTTCGCCGGGTTCGTTCCCGACCGGGACGCCACCGTGGTCGAACGGCTGCGGGCGGCGGGGGCGATCATCGTCGGCAAGACGAACGTGCCTGCGATGCTCGCGGACTTCGGGCAGACGGCGAACGACCTGTACGGCCGCACCCGTAACCCCTGGGACACCGCGCGCACGCCGGGCGGCTCGACCGGCGGCGGCGCGGCGGCCCTGGCCGCGGGCCTCGGCTACCTCGAGTACGGCTCCGACCTGGTGGGTTCCATCCGTATCCCGGCCGGCTTCTGCGGTGTCTACGGGCTGCGTCCGACCGCCGGGACCGTCCCCACGCGCGGCTTCCAACCTCCTGGTCCGTCCGCCCCGCCCAGTGAGGCGGGGCACCTGTCCGTGCTCGGGCCGCTCGCCCGCTCGGCCGCCGACCTGCGGACGGCCTTGCGGGTCACCGCCGGTCCCGAGGGCGAGGCGGCCGGTGCGTACCGCTGGGAGCTTCCGCCGCCGCGGCACGCCAGGCTCGCCGACTTCCGGGTCGGCGTCGTCCTGGATCATCCCGGGGCTCCGGTGACCCACGAGGTCGGCGCCGTGCTGTCCGACGCCGTGGACGCGCTGGGCGTGGCCGGAGTGAAGCTTCGTGAGGGCTGGCCGGACGGCATCGACCCGGACCGCGAGGCCGAGACCTTCGGCTTCCATGTGGGCTTGTTCTTCGCCCACCATCAGCCCGGTGCCGACGTCGCGCCGATCGGGGACGTCGTCGCGCAGGAGCACGCGCGGATGGCCGCGCGGGCCGCGTGGACGCGGTACTTCGAGGAGATCGACGTGTTCCTCTGCCCGGTCAACTTCACCACGGCGTTCCCGCACGACGACCGGCCCTTCGCCGAGCGGGTGATCCCGACGGCCGAGGGCGGGCGCCGCTACGACGACCAGGTCTTCTGGACCACGCACGCGGCCCTGCCCGGCCTGCCCGCGGTGGCCGCTCCCGCCGGTCTCTCCCAAGACGGGTTGCCGGTCGGCATGCAGGTCGTCGGCCCTCGTTTCGAGGATGACACCGCGATCACCTTCGCCGGGCTCGCCGCGGACGTGCTCGGTGGCTTCACCCCGCCGCCGGCCCGGTGACCGCCGTGTTCACCATCGGGGAGTTCGCCCGGCACGGCCGGGTCTCGGTCCGGATGCTGCGGCACTATGACGCCATCGGGTTGCTGCGGCCCGCGCGCGTCGACCCGGTCACCGGTCACCGTGCCTACGAGGCGGGGCAGCTCATATGGCTCAACCGCATCGTCGCGCTGAAGGATCTCGGTTTCACCCTCGAACAGATCCGCGCCATGTCGAAGGAGGACGTCAGCGTGGAACACCTTCGCGGAATGCTGACGCTGCGGCGGGCCGAGCTGGAGTCGGCGCTGGCCGTGAGCCGTGGGCGGCTGACGCAGATCGAGGCGCGGCTGCGGACCCTGGAGACGGAGGGCCGGAGCGCCCCCGACGTCATCGTCAAGCGGCTCCCGGCGACCAGGATGGTCGAGCTCACCGGCGTCGCGGCGAGTTTCCATCCCGAGGACATGGCCCCGGTCGTCCGCCCGATGTGCGCCGAACTCGGCCGGCGGCTGCCGGGCGCCTCCGCGGTCGTCCCGACCGGCCGTCTGACCTGTTTCTACGAGCAGGGCGACGAGGACACGGTCGTCGTCCACGCGGCACTGCCCGCGAAGGTGACCGGCGGCGACCTCAACGGCCTGTCGGTCATCGACCTGCCCGAGACCGAGGCCGCCACCCTCGTCCACCGCGGTGCGATCGAGGCCGTGCTGCCGGCCTGGCAGGCCCTGGTCCACTGGGTCGAGGCCACCGGCCGTCGCTCCGCCAGGTCCCAGCGGGAGCTCTACCTCGACTGCCCGGAAGACCCCGACGGGTGGGTCACCGAGCTCCAGGAGCCCCTGAGCCCCGTCTCATAGGCGCAGACGGCCCGCCGCGCTCCCCGCCGGATCCGGGCGGCGGGGCCCAGGCGGTAGGTTGGGCGGCGTGACCACGATGCCAGCCGTACCGGAGCCGTTGACCGGTGAGGTGTTCGACAGCCACTGCCACCTGGACATCATGGTGGGTCACCGCCAGGCGTCCTCGGGCGACCCGGTCGCCCTGGCCGCGCAGGCGGCCAGGGCGAGCGTCGAGGAGATCGTCCGGCAGTCCCGCGCGGTGGGCGTGACCCGGCTGGTCACCGTCGGCTACGACCTGCCGTCCTCGCGGTGGAACGCCGAGGCGGCCGCGGCGCACCCCGACGTGTACGCCGCGGTGGCGATCCACCCCAACGAGGCGCACGCCGCGACCCCGGAGGTCCTCGCCGAGATCGAGGAGCTGGCCCGCCTGCCGCACGTCCGCGCGGTGGGCGAGACCGGCCTCGACTACTACCGCGACTGGGCCGCAAGGGACGACCAGCACGCGAGCTTCCGCGCGCACATCGAGATCGCCAAGCGGACGGGCCGGGCCCTGGTGATCCACGACCGCGAGGCCCACGACGACGTGCTGGCCGTGCTCGCCGACCAGGGCGCCCCCGACGTGGTGGTCTTCCACAGCTTCTCCGGCGACGCCGCGATGGCGAAGCGGTGCGCCGAGGCCGGCTACTTCATGTCCTTCTCCGGGCCGGTCACCTACAAGAACGCCGGCTACCTCCGCGAGGCCGCGGCGATCGCGCCCGACGAACTGCTGCTGGTCGAGACCGACGCGCCCTACCTCCCGCCGACGCCGCACCGGGGCAAGCCCAACGCCCCCTACCTGATCCCCCTCACTCTGCGCTGCCTGGCCGAGGTCCGGGGGACCGACCCGGACGACCTGGCCCGCGTGATCAACGCGAACGGCGAGGCGGTCTTCGGCGCATGGTGACACCTGTGGTGACGCGCGTGGTGGCACCCGCGGCGACGCGCGGGGCGCGACCCGCGGTGATGCGCGGGGCGCGCCCGGCGGCGGCACGCGGGGGGCGGGCATGAGCGGCCTCCTGGGACCGGTGGAGATCCGCGACCTGGCGGCGCGGCTCGGCATCCGCCCCACCAAGAAGCTCGGCCAGAACTTCGTCATCGACGGCGGCACGGTCCGTAAGATCGTCCGCGCCGCCGGGCTGCGCCCCGACGACGTGGTCATCGAGGTCGGCCCCGGCCTGGGCTCGCTGACCCTGGCGCTGCTGCCCGAGGCCCGCGCCGTGACGGCGGTGGAGATCGACCCGGTGCTGGCCGGGCAGCTCCCGCTGACCGTCGCCGAGCACGCCCCCGAGCTGGCCGGCCGGCTCGCCGTCGTGCACGCAGACGCCCTCCGGATCGCCCCCGGCGACCTGCCGGGGGACCCGCCGACCGCGCTGGTGGCCAACCTCCCCTACAACGTCGCGGTCCCGGTGGTGCTGCACCTGCTGCAGGTCCTGCCGTCGCTGCGCACCGTGCTGGTCATGGTCCAGTCCGAGGTGGCCGACCGGCTGGCCGCGACGCCCGGCTCCCGCGTGTACGGCATCCCGTCGGTCAAGGCCGCCTGGTACGCCGACGTGCGCCGGGCCGGCCCCGTCGGCCGCACGGTCTTCTGGCCGGCGCCCAACGTCGACTCCGGCCTCGTCGCGATGACCCGGCGCGAGCCGCCCACCACCGGGGCGTCCCGCGAGGACGTCTTCGCGGCCGTGGACGCCGCCTTCGCCCAGCGCCGCAAGACCCTGCGCGCAGCCCTGGCCTCCTGGGCCGGCTCGCCCGCCGCCGCCGAGCGGGCGCTGCGGGCGGCGGGGGTCGATCCGTCCCGCCGGGGCGAGCAGCTCACGGTCGAGGACTTCGCGCGGATCGCGGAGAACCGCCCTTGAAGTGCGTTCCACGGACCTTTGCCGCGCGGTGGACCCCCAAAACCGGCTCTAGCGTGGCGAAACGTCGGGGGTTGACGGGGAGGCGGAGTCCCACCCGGCTACGATCGGACCTCGTCATCCCCTGAGCGAAAGCCTTGAGGACCCATGAACTCCGTGACCGTCCGCGTGCCGGCCAAGGTGAACCTGCAACTGGCGGTCGGGCCGCTGCGTGACGACGGCTACCACGACCTGGTGAACGTCTTCCACGCCGTCTCGATCTTCGATGAGGTGACGGCCACCGCCGAGACCGGGATGCGGGTCCGCGTCGAGGGCGACAGCGCCGGCCAGGTGCCCGAGGACGACGACAACCTCGCCATCCGCGCCGCCTCCGCGCTGGCCCGCCACGCCGGCCGGTCGTACGGCGTGAGCCTGCTGATCCGCAAGTCGATCCCGGTCGCCGGGGGGATGGCGGGCGGCAGCGCCGACGCCGCCGCGGCGCTGGTCGCCTGCAACGAACTGTGGGGCCTGGGCCTGCCGCTCGCGGACCTGATGGAGATCGGCGCGGACATCGGCAGCGACGTCCCGTTCGCCCTGCTCGGCGGCACGGCCGTCGGCACCGGCCGGGGGGAGCGGCTGACCCCCCTTGAGGTCGGCGGCGCCTTCCACTGGGTCTTCGCCCTGGCCGAGGGCGGCCTGTCCACGCCCGCCGTCTACGCCGAGTGCGACCGGATCCGCGAGGCGACGGGCGTCGAGGCCGCCTGGCCGCAGGCGTCGGAGCCGCTGCTGGACGCGCTGCGCCGGGGGGACGCCAAGGCGCTGGGCGCGGAGCTGGCCAACGACCTGCAGCCCGCGGCCGTCATGCTCCGCCGCTCCCTGGCCCGGACGCTGGACGCCGGGCGCGGGCACGGCGCGCTGGGCGCGCTCGTCTCCGGCTCCGGCCCGACCTGCGCCTTCCTGGCCGAGTCCGAGGCCCACGCGGCAGAGCTGGCCGCCGCGCTGCGGGCCGAGGGCGTGGCCCGCGACGCGGTGACCGCCCACGGCCCGGTCCCGGGCCCGGCGGTCGGGCAGCGCCACTGAGGCGGTCCACCGGCGGCGTGGGCGGTGTCGCCGCGTCGCCCGTGTCCCGGCGACCGGGCGGCGGACCCGGTCCTGCCCGGGGCGACGGCCGCGCGGTCCGGGAGCGGATACCCTTGTAGGGCGATGAATCTGGTCAACCTCGAGTCGGTATCCCACTCATACGGCCCCAAGCCCCTTCTCAGCGACGTCTCCCTCGGCATCGAGGCGGGCGACCGCATCGGGGTGGTCGGCCGCAACGGCGGCGGCAAGACCACGCTCATCTCGGTGATCGCCGGCGCCCTCAAGCCCAATGAGGGGCGCGTCACCCACAACCGCGGCCTGCAGATCGGCGCGCTGTCCCAGGGCGACGACCTCGACCCGGACCGGCCGGTCGGCGAGACCGTCCTCGGCGGCCGTGCCGAGCACGAGTGGGCGGGCGACGCCGGCATCCGCGAGATCCTCGCCAACCTCCTCGGCGACATCGACCTCACCGTCCCGGTCGGGAGCCTGTCGGGCGGCGAGCGGCGCCGTACGGCGCTGGCCCGGCTGCTGATCGGCGAGCACGAGCTGATCATCCTGGACGAGCCCACCAACCACCTCGACATCGAGGCCATCGACTGGCTGGCCAGGCACCTCGCGGGCCGCAGGTCGGCGCTGCTGGTGGTGACCCACGACCGGTGGTTCCTGGACGCCGTCTCCACCCGCACCTGGGAGGTCGTGGACGGCGCGGTCGAGCGCTACGAGGGCGGGTACGCCGCCTACGTGCTGGCCAAGGCCGAGCGCGCCCGGATCGCCGCCGCGGCCGAGGCGCGCCGCCAGAACCTCATGCGCAAGGAGATCGCCTGGCTGCGGCGCGGCCCGCCCGCCCGCACCTCCAAGCCGAAGTTCCGCATCGACGCCGCCCAGGCGCTGATCGCCGACGAGCCGCCGGCGCGGGAGACCGTCGAGCTGGTCAAGTTCGCCGCGGCGCGGCTGGGCCGTACGGTCTACGACCTGGAGGACGTCACCCTGCACGCCGGCGGTCCCGGCCAGGGCCCGCTGGTGCTGGACCACTCGACGTGGCAGTTCGGTCCGGGCGACCGGATCGGCCTGATCGGGGTGAACGGCTCGGGCAAGTCCTCGGTGCTGCGGCTGCTGTCCGGCACGGTCGAGCCCGACTCGGGACGGGTCGTGCGGGGCCGCACGGTCCGCCTGGCGCACCTGTCGCAGGAGCTGGCCGAGCTCGACCCCGCCCGCCGGGTGCTGGAGACGGTCGAGGAGGTCCGCAAGTTCGTCCAGGTCGGCAAGAAGGAGTGGACGGCCTCGGCGCTGCTGGAGCGGCTCGGCTTCAAGGGCGAGGCGCAGTGGAAGGTCGTCGGCGACCTGTCCGGCGGTGAGCGGCGGCGGCTGCAGATGCTGCGGCTGCTGATGGACGACCCCAACGTGCTGCTGCTCGACGAGCCGACCAACGACCTCGACATCGAGACGCTGAACGAGCTGGAGGACCTGCTCGACGGCTGGCCGGGCACGCTGATCCTGGTGAGCCACGACCGCTACTTCCTGGAGCGGGTGTGCGACCGGGTCGTGGCGCTGCTCGGCGACGGGAGGCTGTCGATGCTGCCCGGCGGGGTGGACGAGTATCTCGCCCGGCGGGCCTCGGGCGCGGCGCTGTCGGCCCGCGCCGCCGGCGGCGGGTCGGCGTCCGCCGCGTTCGCCGCCCCGGCCGCGTCGGCGGACGGGGCGAAGGCCCCGGCGGCCCAGGCGGGCCTGTCGGCCAAGGAGGAGCGGGAGCTGCGCAAGGAGCTGTCCCGCCTGGAGCGCCAGCTCGACAAGCTGAGTGGTCGCGAGGAGAGGCTGCACGCCGCCATGGCCGAGGCCGCCTCCGACTACGGCCGGCTGGCTTCGCTGGACGCCGAGCTCAAGGAGATCCTGGCCGAGAAGGACGGGATCGAGGCCGAGTGGCTGGAGACGGCCGACCGCCTCGGCGAGTGACCGGGGCGACCGGCTGTCCGCGAGTCGATCCTGGGCGGCCGGCGTCCGGACAACGTGCGTGGGTCACACGATTTCCATCTCGCCGAATTTGCAGGTCACCGGCACCGGCCAAGGGCTTGATTACGGAATGTCCCCCGCGTCGTCGACGATGCCGACGGACACCCGGGCCCTTGAGGCGATCACCTCACCCTTGGGCAACCCGCTGTAGTACGGAGAGGGCGCCTTGACCCCGCCGACGTAGATGCGGCGTGCCCCGAGCAGGACGAAGGTGTTCGGGTCGATGATGACTTCCTGACGGACCCCCTCGTCGTCGTGCGTGTAGATCGCCACGCCCTGTCTGCCCAGCAGATCGCGCACCGTCTCCACGCCGACATCGTCCAGTCGGGAGAGGACGGTGTAGAGAGCGGCTCGCAGGCGAGCCGCCGGAGCGCCTTCCTCCAGGATGCTCATGATCTGATGAGACACCGCCCGCGCTTCGGGCAGAGGGATCTCACTCGTGTCCTTCTTCAGGCGTTCCAGCAGGGCGGACGGCTCCAGGGGGAGCGAGCGCAGATAAGCGGGGTCGAACCGCAGACGGGGATCCGCTCCGTCTCGGCGCCGCTTGATCGTCTTACTGACTTCGTCCCGCATGGCCCTCTCTTCGCCGTCCCCCCGAATCCATGTTTCGACGGTCTTCCGTGAGCCTGTCTTGCCTCCTCCAACCGGTGGCACGGCGGCTTCGGGCATCAGCTTGGGTGAGGTGTAGGAGTCCCATTTGGCGTAGATCCACTGGTCGGCTCGCGGGTATACGTCCGTCTGGTCGGCCGCCGCCGCCGTCGCGTGCTTGGCCAGGGTCTCCGCGTTCGCCACCGACAGCCATGCCGGGGCGCTGGCGATTCCGTTTCCCCGATCATTCGTACCAAGGCTCTGCACCATCGTGACGCCTGCCGTGATCGTGACGCCGAGTGCGCCCATGGCGGCCACGCGCAGCACCGTACGCCGGACCCGGCGGGCCGGTGGCTCCGGAGCCACCGTGGCCAGCAGCCGCCGCCGGGCGCGATGCAGATCGTTCGCCTCGCTCTGCCGCACTTCTGACCGCAGGTCGCGGACCATGTCCAGATCGTTCATCAGGCCTCCTCGATCACGTTGGTGGGGTTGCTGCCGCCCAGTGCCTGGGCGATCTTGCGGCGGGCGCGGGACAGCCGGGACCGCACAGTGCCGATGGGCACATTCAGCGCCTGCGCCGTCTCCTCATAGCTGAGGTCGCCCCAGGAGATCAGCAGCAGTACGTCGCGCTCGCCCTTGCCCAGCTTGGCCAAGGCGGCCGCGAGCGGTCTGCGGATCTCCGAGGCGGAGACGCGGGCGACCACCCGATCGTCGAAGGCCACCGCCACGGGGTCCTCCCCGGTTCGGGCGAGCGCCCGGTATCCGCGTATCTCCGCCCTTCGATGGGAGCCGATGATGTTCGTGATGATGCCGTACAGCCACGGCAGGGCGTCCTGGCGATCTGAGGCGTACTTGTGCCGCTTCTCGAACGCCCTGGTGAACGCCTCGGCCACCACATCCTCCGCCTGGTCAGGACCGAGACGCCGGACGACGTAGCGATGCAGGACGGCGCCATGCCGCTCGAACAGCTCGGCGAAACGCTCCGGCTCGATCAGCGACTCTTTGATGACAGCCGAGTCCTGCATGGGGGCCGGCACTTCGAAGACTGTCGAAACCTTTGCCCGGGCCGGTTCTGATACGTCCGCCTGAAACGGTGCTCGCACGTCCGCTGGAGGACCGGCCAGGACTGGCTCATCGTGTGGAATGGATGTCACGACGGTACTTATCCGTATTCAGGTAAAAGGTTCCCCGTAGGATCTCGCGGTCGGCCGTCCAAGATCGGCTCATCGCTGTGATCACGCAGGTGCGAGGGCGACTCCACTGCGGACCGGGCCCGCCGGAAGCTCGATCGCGTGCACCGCCTCCAGGCGGGAGATCTCGGTCAGCATCGACGACGGGCTCACATTCCCCGCCGGGACCTTGATCAGCGCCAGCGCGCTCGGATCGGCCTCCTCATCGTCTCCTTCGTCTGGCGGCTGGTGTCCCGGTTCTTACGAATACCCTCCGATCGGTCGTCTCCGGCCGGTTTACCCTCCGGCAGGCGGGCAGTAGATCATCCGTGCGCTCCGGAAGCTCCGGTGTCATCGGCGTCAAAAGGGACGAGTAGCGTGCGCAGCAGGTCCGCGAGGACCTGCTGTTCATGCTCTCCCAGCGCCGCCAGCAGGTCGCGCTCACGCCGGAGCAGGTCGTCGAAGGCGCCGTCCACCCGTTCCCGCCCGGCGTCGGTGAGCGACACCAGCACCCCCCGCCGGTCCTCGGGGTCGGGCCGCCGCCGGACCAGCCCGGCCGCGGCGAGGCGGTCGATCCGGTTGGTCATCGTCCCGGAGGTCACCAGGGTCGCGCGGAGCAGCGCCCCGGGACTCAGCTCGTACGGCTCGCCGGCCCGGCGCAGCGCCGTCAGCACGTCGAACTCCCAGATCTCCAGGCCGTGCTCGGCGAAGGAGGTCCGGCGGGCGCGGTCCAGGTGGCGGGCGAGGCGGGAGACCCGGCTGAGCACCTGGAGGGGTGCCACGTCGAGCTCCGGGCGCTCGACGCGCCAGGCGGCCACCAGCCGGTCGACCTCGTCCTCGTGCCGGTCCGCCCGGCCGTCGCCGTCGTCCGCGTGCTGCAGCGTCATACCGCGATCCTATCTCTCTTGACATCGAGATATCTCGGTGGATATCAATTATCTTGATGTCAAGAGATATGTGGGACCCCGTGACCTATGGCCGCTACGCCGGTGAGCGTGCGCGCCCCTTCTTCGAGCTCACGGCCAGAATAACGGCCGAGCGGCCCTCGTACGTGGTGGACGCCGGCTGCGGCGGAGGCGAGCTCACCGCGCACCTCGCCGCGCGGTGGCCCGAGGCCGACGTCCACGGCTTCGACTCCTCACCCGCGATGATCGCCAAGGCGGTGCCGGGCGGGCGGCTGACCTTCTCCGTCGAGGACGCCACCCGGTGGCGGCCCGGACGGCCGGTGGACGTGCTGGTCTCCAACGCCCTCCTGCAGTGGGTGCCCGGACACCGCGAGCTGCTGCCCGCCTGGGTGGACGCGCTCGCCCCCGGCGGGCACCTCGCCTTCCAGGTGCCCGGCAACTTCGACTTCCCCAGCCACCGGATCATCCGCGAGCTGTACGCCACGGACAGGTGGCGCGACCGGCTCGGGGACCTCACGCGGGACGCCCCGGTCGGCGAACCGGCCGAGTACCTGGACCTGCTGTCCGGGCTCGGCTGCCGGGTGGACGCCTGGGAGACCACCTACCTGCACGTCCTGGAGGGCGAGGACGCCGTGCTGCGCTGGGTCAGCGGCACCGCCCTGCGGCCCGCGCTCGACCGGCTGGACCCCCGGGAGACGGAGGAGTTCCTCGCCGAGTGCGGCGCGCGGCTGGGCGAGGCGTACCCGCGCAGGCCGTACGGGACGGTCTTCCCGTTCCGCAGGATCTTCGTGGTCGCCCACAGGTAGAGGGATCCGGGCCGGTCCTGACGATCGGCTGCCCGGAGGCTCCGGCCTCCGGCCCTCGGCCCGGACTGACGTCGGGGACCGACCGGCGGGACCTTCCGACGTTTCCGGCCGCAGAACTGGGCATCAATACCCACTGCGTGTGATGTGAGAGATGTGTCCGGTTGACCGGGGGTGGCCCGTGGCGATGGAGATCGAGGACAAGTTCGACGTGCCCGCCGGGTTCGAGGTCCCGGACCTGACCGGGCTGCCCGGGGTCACCGGGGCCGCCGGGCCGGTGACCCACCGGCTCGCCGCCGTCTACTTCGACACCCCCGACCTGCGGCTGGCCGCGCGCGGCGTCACGCTGCGCCGCCGCAGGGGCGGCACCGACGCCGGCTGGCACCTGAAGCTGCCCAAGGCCGGGGGCGCCCGGCAGGAGATCGCCCGCCCGCTCGGCCGGAGCGCGAAGACCGTCCCCGCCGACCTTGCCGACCTCGTGCTCGCCTTCACCCGGGGCGCGCCCCTGGCCCCCGTCGCGGAGCTGGAGACGCGGCGTACGGTGACCACCCTGGTCAACGGCGCGGGCGTGCGGCTGGTGGAGATCGCCGACGACCAGGTGACCGGCTCCGTCCCCGAAGCCGTCGCGGGCGGCGAGCCCGGATCCGGGCCGCACGTGGAACGGTGGCGCGAGGTGGAGGCCGAGCTGGTCGGGGGCGACGAACGGCTGCTCCGCAAGGTCGGCAAGCGGCTGGCCGCCGCCGGGGCCGTCCCCGCCGCGTCGCCGAGCAAGCTCGTCCGCGTGCTCGGCTCCGCCCGTCCCATCCCCGGGCGGCCCCGCCCGCGCACCCGGCCCGGCTCCGCGGGCGAGGTCGTCACCGGCTACCTCACCGCCCAGGCGGACGCCCTGCTCGCCCAGGACCCCCGCGTACGGCGGGCCGACGACGACGCCGTGCACCGGATGCGCGTCGCCGCCCGCCGACTCCGCAGCGCGCTGAGATCGTTCGGCGGCGTCGTGGAGGACACCGCCGGGCTCCAGGAGGAGCTGAAGTGGCTGGGCCGGGTGCTCGGCGAGGCACGGGACGCCGAGGTCGTCAGGGAGCGCCTCATCGCCGGGTTCGACGCCCTCGGGGAGGGGGCGGTGTCGGGCCCCGTCCGGCTCCGCCTCGACGCCGAACTCGGGGCCGCCGAACGCGAGGCGCTGGACCGGGCGCGGGAGGCGCTGCGCGGCGAGCGCTACTTCGCCCTGCTGGACGCCCTCGACGCGCTGACCGCCGCCCCGGCGCTGACCGGCGCGGCGGACCGGCCGGCCAAGACCCTCCGCGCCCTGGCCGCCAAGAGCTGGCGGCGCGTGGTCAAGGCGCACCGGGCCGCCCTGGCCGTCACCGACCCCGCCGGCCGCGAGCACGCCATGCACGACGTGCGCAAGGCCGCCAAGCGGGCCCGCTACACCGCCGAGGCGATCGGCATGGACGAGCTCGCCGGGCGGGCCGAGGCCGTACAGGAGGCGCTGGGCGCCCGCATGGACGGCGTCGTCGCCCAGGGACGGCTGGCCGCGGTCGCCGACGCCGCGCGGCGGGCCGGGGAGGACACCTTCACCTACGGCGTGCTGACCGGCCTGGAGCGGGCCCGCACCGAGCGGGCCCGCGAGGAGTTCCCCCGCCTGTGGAAGAAGACGTCGAAGGCGGTCGCGAAGCTCCTGTGAGGCCCGCGGCGGGGAGCGGACCCGGCCGCGGACCCACGGGCCGGATCCGGGCCAGGAGTCACGTGCGGGCCCGGATCAGGGTCAGAGGTAGGCCCAGTGGTGCGCGGGGGACGCCTGGTCACAGGTGGCGTTCATGACGGCCGTGTTGACCGACGCGCTGCCCACCATCAGGCACTTGCCCGTGTCGACGGCCCGCCACATGTCCGCCTGCGGGTAGTCGGTGGTCCAGCGCTGCCTGCCGTCGTTGATGTCACAGGCGTACTGCACGGCTCCCACCTTGTTCACCGCGCTGGGGGTCATCAGGCACTTGCCGCCGTTCTCCTTGCGGATGGTGTAGGAGCCCCAGAAGGCGTGCTCGAAGCGCCAGCGCTGGTCGGTGGAGGACGGGGTGCAGTTGCCCTGGAGGGCCTTGGCGCCGTTCGCCGTGCCGGTGACGCTCACGCACTTGCCGCTGTAGTAGTTGCGGATCAATCCGTAGGGAGTCCGCGTCTGGTGGAGGTACACCTCGCTGCGGAACATCTTGTGGTCCGAGCAGATGTGGTCGTCGCAGTTGCCGGCGTCGACCATCTGGACGTTCTGGTGCTCGAAGCTGAAGTGCTTGCGGCTGACGAACGTGTAGTCGATCTTCCCCTCGGCGTGGCTGGGGTCGCCGCCCTGCACCGGACCGTCACAGAAGGTGTCGGAACAGTAGTAGTGCATGTCGGTTTCCCAGAACTCCCCGGTGGTGCCCGCGTCGGGGGCGTACAGCGAGCCGAGCGCCGGGTTGCCGGGCTTGAGGTTCAGGTCGCCCATCAGGATGAACGATCCCGCCGCGGCCTCCGGGCCGAAGACCCTGGCCAGTTCCCTGGCCTCGGCCTCGGGGGCGGCGTAGGGGTTGCTCGCCGCGGAGTCCTTGGGCGCCAGGTGCGTCGAGCACGCCTTCACCGGCTGGTCCGCGATGGCGAACAGGGCGGTCACGCAGGCGACGCTGCGGCTCTCGGTGACCGTCGGCTGCTCACGCGCCTCCAGCTTGTGGTCGGTGGTGAACATGTAGCCCTGGTGCCCGGTCACCGTGCCGCGGACCAGGACGGCGTTGCCGGCCTCGTTGCGGGTGTCCGGGAAGACGACGCAGTCCGGCACGAACGTCCTGGACTCCTGGAAGTGGCCCTGCATGGCGTAGCCGATCGCTTCCAGCTGGATCAGCAGGTGCCCGTACTGCCGGTCACAGACCTCGTTGAGGGAGATCACGTCGGGCCGGCGTTCCTGCACCTCCCGGATGATCCTGCCGATGATGGGGTAGGTCCCGTTGTTCTTGGCCCCTCCGGCCATGTTGAAGTGCAGCAGCTTCAGGGTCTGCCTCTGCGGCGCGGCCAGGGCCGCCGCCGCGACCGCGGACTCCCCGGACGCCGGCGTCTCACCGGCCGCGGGAGGAGCCTGGGCGATCAGCAGGCAGAGCATGGCGAGGACGCACGAGATGATCGTCCTGGCGCCGTTCGGGATCTTGCTGAAGGGTTTTCCGTCCACCAGCGACACATGGTCTCCTTGGGGCCCGTCCGCCGCCCGGCGCCGCTCCCGGCGCGGGTGCCGGCATCGGGGCACCGGGGACGACGGGGTGTGCCGCCGGCCGTACGGGGAGACGGGCGGCGGCCGCGGACGGCGCGGGCGGCGGGCGATGATGAGCAGCGACGACACGACGGTCGCAGACGGGGGAGCGCCTGTCATTGCGCATCCGCGCACGAACCTTGCCCGCACGCGCACGTCCACCCAACGGGAATCAGACGGGGTGGCTCTCGGTGGCGACGAGGCGGCCCGCGGCGTGGTGGAGCACCATGAAGCCGCCCTTGGGCAGGCCCGCCTCCTCCCGCCCCACGCCGACGCCGGTCATCAGGCCGGGCAGGACCTTACCGTGGCTGCAGACCGCGGCGGGCCGGCCGGAGGACAGGAGACCGGTGACCAGGCGCAGGGCCGCGTCGGGGTCGTGGCGGCTCTCCGACAGCGCCGGCTCCGGGCGGATCGCGAGACCGGCCCGGCCCGCGTACGGTTCCAGCGTCTGCACGCACCGCCTGCTGGGGGAGCTGACCAGCTCGGCGGGCAGGTAGCCGGGCAGGACGCCGGCCAGCGCGGCGGCCTGCGCCGCGCCGTCCCGGTCGATCGGCCGCTCGTCGTCGTCGCCCTCCCACTTCTCGCGCGACCCGGCCAGGGCGTGCCGTACGAGGACGAGCGGGGTGGTGGCCAGCGGCGCGGCGGCGAGCGCGTCCAGCAGGGCGGTGTCCCACTCGTAGGTCAGCAGCCGCGCGGCCTCGGCCGCCGGCACCCAGGCGACCTCGTCCACCTCGTCGTCCTCCCGTTCGGCGACGGGACGGACGCCGGGCGCCACCCGGGCCGTCCAGTAGTCGACCCGCTTGGGCCGGCCGCCGATCAGGTAGTGGACCGGCGGCAGCGGCCGGCCGAGCAGCAGCGCCAGGCCCGTCTCCTCGGCCACCTCGCGCAGGGCTCCGGCGACGACGTGCTCGCCCGGGTGCAGCTTGCCCTTGGGGAACGTCCAGTCGCCGTACTTCGGCCGGTGCACGAGCGCGACCTCCGGCGCGGACTCCCGGCCCCGCCACACCACCGCCCCGGCCGCGCGGATCAGGTCCGCCGGGCGGGTGTCCGGGTCAGTCATCCATCGTCCTCCATCGCCGGGTGCCGATCAGGTGGTCCTGCAGGTCCGCGCCGCCGTGCCGGGTCCATGTGCCGTCGCCGTTGAGCCACCAGGTGGCGGTGTCCTCCGACATCGCGAGGTCCAGCAGGTCCGACAGGTATGCCCGCTGCCGCTGGCTCGTCACCTTCACCAGCGCCTCGACCCGGCGGTCCAGGTTGCGGCGCATCAGGTCGGCGCTGCCGATCCAGATCTCCGGCCGTCGGCCCCGGCCGAACTCGTAGATCCGCGAGTGCTCCAGGAACCGGCCCAGCACGCTCCTGACCCGGATGTTCTCCGACAGTCCCGGGACGCCCGGCCGCAGCGTGCAGACTCCCCGCACCCACAGGTCCACCGGAACACCCGCCCGCGAGGCGCGGTAGAGGGCGTCGATGACCGGCTCGTCCACCAGGGAGTTCGTCTTGATCCTGATGCCCGCCGGGCGGCCCGCCTCCTGGTGGGCGGTCTCCCGCTCGATCCTGGCCACCAGCCCGCCGCGCAGCGAGTGCGGCGCCACCAGCAGCCGCCGGTAGGCCGAGTGGGCGGAGTAGCCGGTCAGGTGGATGAACAGGTCGGTGACGTCCTCGCCGACCAGCGGGTCGGCGGTGAGCAGGCCCAGATCCTCGTAGACCCGGGCGGTCTTGGGGTTGTAGTTGCCGGTGCCGATGTGGCAGTAGGCGCGTAGCTCGCCCGAGGGCTCCTGCCGTACCACCAGCGCCAGCTTGCAGTGGGTCTTCAGGCCGACCACGCCGTAGACCACGTGGCAGCCGGCCCGCTCCAGCTTGCGGGCCCAGGTGATGTTGGCGTGCTCGTCGAACCGCGCCTTGATCTCCACCACCACGACGACCTGCTTGCCGGCCTCGGCCGCGTCGATCAGCGCGTCCACGATCGGCGACTCGCCGCTGGTCCGGTAGAGCGTCTGCTTGATGGCCAGCACGTTCGGGTCCGCCGCCGCCTGCTCGATGAAGCGCTGCACGCTCGTGGCGAAGGAGTCGTACGGGTGGTGCAGCAGCACGTCCCGCTCGCGCAGCAACGCGAAGATGTCGTCGGAGACGTGCACGACCTCGGCGGGAACGAACGGGCGGAATTTCAGCTCGTCCCGGTCCAGGTCGGCGATGGCGTGCATGCCGGTCAGATCCAGCGGGCCGGGCAGCCGGTAGATCTCGTGCGGGGCCACGCCCAGCTCGTCCACCAGCAGGTCGAGCACCTCGGGGGTGATGCTCTCCTCGACCTCCAGCCGGACCGGCGGGCCGAAGCGGCGCCTGAGCAGCTCGCGCTCCAGAGCCTGCATGAGGTTCTCGGTGACGTCCTCGTCCACGTCCAGGTCCTCGTTGCGGGTCACCCGGAAGGCGTGGTGCTCGACGATCTCCATGCCCTTGAAGAGCTGGCCGAGGTGGGCGGCGATCACGTCCTCCAGCGGCACGAACCGGTCCCCGGACGCCGCGACGAAGCGGGGGAGCCGGCTCGGCACCTTCACCCGGGCGAAGACGGTGTGACCGGTCACCGGGTTGCGTACGGTGACCGCGAGGTTCAGCGACAGCCCGGAGATGTAGGGGAACGGGTGGGCGGGGTCCACGGCGAGCGGGGTGAGCACCGGCCGGATCCGCTCCCGGAACAGCCTGCGCATCTCGGTGCGCTCGTCGCGGCCCAGGTCGTCCCAGCGCACGATCTCGATGCCCTCGGCGGCGAGCAGCGGGCACAGCAGCTCGCGGAAGCAGGCCGCGTGCCGCAGTGCGAGCTCGTGGGCGATCGCGGAGATCCTGGCGAGCTCCTCGCTGGGCTTCAGCCCGCTCTTGGTCCGCAGCAGCAGGCCGGTGGCCATCCGCCGTTTGAGGCCGGCCACCCGCACCCGGAAGAACTCGTCGAGGTTGCTGGCGAAGATCGCGAGGAACCTGACCCGTTCCAGGAGGGGGAGGGAAGGGTCCTCGGCCAGCTCCAGCACCCGCTGGTTGAACTGGAGCCAGCTCTCCTCGCGGTTGAGGAAGCGGTCCTGGGGAAGGGGCTGATCTCCGGGGTCAGTGTGAGCGACTTCTACCGACATATGACGACAATGCCCGGTTTTTGGAAACTCAACGTGAACGCCGGATCAACGAGCGCTGTCACCCGCCGGAGCGGTTCGGGATCCCCGCCGGTCCGGGACCCCGTGGGTTCAGGATTCCGGCGGCTCGCCGGGGTGCTCGGAGAGCCTGGCCTGTCTGGCGGCCTCCCGCTGCTCGCGCTGGCGCGTCTTCTCCAGCTCCTTCAGCTCGCGCTCGCGAGCCTTCTCCCGCTCCCTGAGCAGCCGTTCCTGACCCTTCAGTTCCCGCTCCCGCGCCTTCTCGGCCTCCCGCTGCTCGCGCTGGCGGGCCTTCTCCTGCTCGCGGGCGAGCTTCTCGGCCTCGCGCCGCTCGCGCTCGCGGGCCTTCTCCAGCTCCTTCAGGTCGCGTTCGCGGGCCTTCTCCCGCTCCCGGAGCTCCTTCTCCGACGGCCGGGGACGCAGCTGGTCCAGGCCGCGGGCGGCGGTCAGGCGGGGATGCGGGTCCAGGCCCTTCAGGCCGTTCCAGGCGAGGTTGACCAGGTGGGCGGCCACCTCCTCGCGCGGCGGCCGGCGCACGTCCAGCCACCACTGGCCGGTCAGCGCCACCATGCCGACCAGCATCTGCGCGTACATCGGGGCGTGCTTGGGGTCGTAGTCCCGGCGGACGAACTCGTCCACCATGACGTCCTCGACCTGACTGGCGATGTCGTTGATCAGGCTGGCGAACGTGCCCGTCCCGGAGGCGGCGTGGGAGTCGCGGATCAGGATCCGGAAGCCCTCGCTGTTCTCCTCCACGTAGGCGAGCAGCGCCAGGGCGGCCCGCTCCAGCTTGATCAGCGCGTGCGAGGCCGACAGGGCCTCGGTCACCATGCCGAGCAGCTTGTCCATCTCACGGTCGACGACGACCGCGTAGACGCCTTCCTTGCCGCCGAAGTGCTCGTAGACCACCGGCTTGGAGACGTTGGCGGTGGCGGCTATCTCCTCCACCGAGGTGCCGTCGAACCCCTTCTCGGCGAACAGGGACCGGCTGATCTGGATCAGCTGTTCCCGGCGCTCCTTGCCTGACATGCGTCTTCGGGGCTCGCTCACGGTTCCAATAATGGCGTCCCCGGAGCGCGAAGCGGGAACCGCGCCCTGGACGGCGTCGATTCCGGCACTCCGGTCGATCGTCTCATCCGCGGTCACGGCACCCGTCTGCCGCGCGGTGACCGCCTTCCGGACGGTGCCCGTCCGCCTCGCGGTCCCGGGCGGGGCGGTGGGCGGCGCCGTACCGCCGGAGGCCGTCGCCGGGGGTGCGGGCGGCGCCGCGGTGAGGCGGGCCGCCCCGAGGGGACGTGCGGTCCCGGGACTCCGGGACGGGATGCCGGGCGGCGCTGCGGTGACGCGGGCCGCCCCGGGACTCCGTGATGGGCCGTCAGGCGGCAATGCGCTTCGCCGCCAGTCGCTCCGGAGTCGGCCAGCGGACGGAGTGGGCCCAGCCGAGCTTCTCGAACATCCGGATCACGCCGGCGCTGAGGTCGATCTGGCCCTTGAGCACGCCGTGCCGGGCACAGGTCGGGTCGGAGTGGTGCAGGTTGTGCCAGGACTCGCCGAAGGAGGGGATCGCCAGCCACCACACGTTGCGGGACTTGTCACGCGACTCGAAGACCTCCTCGCCGAAGACGTGGCAGATGGAGTTGATCGACCAGGTGACGTGGTGCAGCAGGCCGATGCGGACCAGCGTGCCCCAGAAGAAGCCGGTCGCCATGCCCCACCAGGACCAGCTCAGCAGGCCGCCGAGGAGGGCGGGCATCACCATCGAGGTGATCGCCAGCACCGGGAAGTACCTGTGCAGCTTGATGATGTCGGGGTCCTTGACCAGGTCGGGGGCGTACTTCTCGCGGTTGGCCCGGTCGGCCTCGAACAGCCAGCCCATGTGGGCCCAGAGCAGCCCCTTGCTCACCGCCCAGAAGCCGGTGCCGAACCGCCACGGCGAGTGCGGGTCGCCATCCTTGTCGGAGAACTTGTGGTGCTTGCGGTGGGTGGCCACCCAGTCGAGCACCGACATCTCCAGTGAGAGGCTGCCGGCGATGCCCAGCGCGATCTTCAGCGGGCGCTTGGCCTTGAACGACCCGTGGGTGAAGTAGCGGTGCAGGCCGACGGTGACGCCGAGGCCCGAGACCACGTAGAAGACCAGGGCGATGACGGCGTCCGTCCAGCGGAGCCCCCACCCCCAGGCGAACGGCACGGCGGCGACGAGCGCGATCAGCGGCAGGGCGACGACCACCATGAAGGTGATGATCTCGGGACGGGTCTTGGGCTCCGGATCGACGTCCGGTTTCGGAGAAGGGGCGGAACGCTCTTCAAGGACGGTCATGGGCTACCTCGATACGACTCATAGGAGAAGGGCGGTTTCGTCCGGCTACGCAACCGTAACCTACGCCATCGTAAGTTAGGAACACCTACGGATGGATGTGGAGAAGATGACGCTCCCCGGCGGATCCCGTGGTCGGTTCATGACTTGCTACCACCGGACGGATCTGCTAAACGGCGTCCCCCGGTCCATGCCCGCCCCGGGGTCCTCTCACTCCTCCCGGCGCCCGTGGCGCAGGCGGAGCCGAAACGAGGCGCGTTCGATATCGACGGCTCGGTATCGTGGGGGGGTGCCGGGTGCCCGACCGGTTCGGGCGGCCCTGTCGATCCGGTATTGGGTAATTGGCAGCCCGCAAGGTTTTGGTCCTTGTTGTCCAGGTTCGAGTCCTGGTGCCGGAGCTGTAACTTTTGACCGTTTTATTGGCCCGGCTAGTCGGCTGGGTGGGTTCCCGGGCGGGCAGGTATCCTCACGTTGTCGAGTGGGTGACCGTCCGATGCCCTGAAGAGGGCGGGGACGGTCCGCCACCCGGTCAATGTCTCAGCCGCGACGCCGAGGGAGCCTCGTCCGTGAGTGTGCCGCGCCCGGCCGCCGTCATCGTCCTCGCCGCAGGTGAGGGCACCCGGATGAAGTCGAAAACACCCAAGATCCTGCACGAGCTGTGCGGTCGCGCACTCGTGGACCACATGCTCGCCGCCGCTCGAGGTCTCGAACCCGAGCGGCTCATTGTTGTCATAGGCCACGAGCGCGAACGGGTGCGCGAGCACCTAGCGCGGACCGGCCCCGACACCCAGGCCGTCGTGCAACCCGAGCAACGCGGCACCGGCAACGCGGTCCGGGTGGTGCTGGAGACCACCGGGACCGTCGACGGCACGGTCCTCGTGACCTACGGCGACACGCCGCTGCTGCGCACCGAGACCCTCGCCGCGCTGCTGGAGCGGCACGACCGCGACGGCAACGCCGTCACCGTGCTCACCGCCGAGGTCCCCGACCCCCGCGGCTACGGCCGGATCGTCCGCGACGGGACGGGAGCGGTCCTCTCCATCGTCGAGGAGAAGGACGCCACCCCCGAGCAGCGGCTCATCCGGGAGATGAACTCCGGCGTCTACGCCTTCGACGGCCGCCTGCTGGCCGACGCGGTCAAGCGGGTCTCCACCGCCAACGCCCAGGGCGAGGAGTACCTCACCGACGTGCTGTCCATCCTCCGGGAGGACGGCCACCGGGTCGGCGCGCACATCGCGGCCGACCACGTCGAGGTCGAGGGCGTCAACGACCGGGTGCAGCTCGCCTCCGCCCGCAAAGTCCTCAACACGCGCCTGCTGGAGGGACACATGCGGGCCGGGGTCACGGTGATCGACCCCGCCACCACCTGGGTGGACGTGGACGTGACCCTGGAACCCGACGCGGTGATCCACCCGGGCACCCAGCTGCACGGCCGTACGGCCGTCGCCGAGGGCGCCGAGATCGGCCCCGGCGTCACCCTGACCGACACGGTCGTCGGCGAGGGGGCGGTGGTCCGCAACGCCGTCTGCGTCGAGGCCGAGATCGGCCCCGCCGCCCAGGTGGGACCGTACGCCTACCTGCGGCCCGGCACCGTGCTCGGGCGCGGGGCCAAGGCCGGGACCTACGTGGAGATGAAGAACGCCCAGGTGGGCGAGGGCGCCAAGGTGCCCCACCTGACCTACGCGGGTGACGCCGTGATCGGCGCCGGGGCGAACATCGGCGCCTCGACGATCTTCGTCAACTACGACGGGGTCAACAAGCACCGGTCGGTGGTGGGCGACCACGCCTTCGTCGGGTGCGACACCATGCTCGTCGCGCCGGTGAACATCGGCGACGGCGCCTACACTGCCGCGGGCTCGGTCATCGACGGCGACGTTCCTCCGGGGGCGATCGGGGTGGCCCGCGCGCGGCAGCGCAACATTGAAGGGTGGGTCGCGCGCAGGCGCGCGGGCACCAGATCGGCCGAGGCGGCCCAAAAGGCCATCGACGCCGGAAACCAGCAGGGGAGCACGACGTGATCAAGCGCAGCGAGCCGGCCGGCGGGCACGGCAGCGTCGCGACGACGACCGAGGGCCGTCAGGCGAGGAGGACGGCATGAGCGGCATGAAGCAGACCGGTGAGAAGCAGCTGATGTTCTTCTCCGGACGCGGCTACCCGGAGCTGGCCGAGGAGGTGGCGAGCCATCTCGGGATCGACCCCACCCCCACCACCCTGCGTGACTTCGCCAACGGCGAGATCTACGCCCGCTACCTGGAGTCGGTCCGGGGCTGCGACGCCTTCGTCATCCAGAGCCACACCGGTCCGATCAACCAGTGGATCATGGAGCAGCTGATCATGGTGGACGCGCTGAAGCGCGCCTCCGCCAAACGGATCACCGTGATCATGCCGTTCTTCGGCTACGCCCGCCAGGACAAGAAGGGCCGCGGCCGCGAGCCCATCACCGCCCGCCTCATGGCCGACCTGTTCAAGACCGCGGGCGCCGACCGGCTGATGTCCATCGACCTGCACACCTCGCAGATCCAGGGCTTCTTCGACGGCCCGGTCGACCACCTGTTCGCCATGCCGGTGCTGGTCGACTACCTCAAGGACAAGCTCGACCTGGAGACCACCACCGTCGTCTCGCCCGACACCGGCCGCGTCCGCCTGTCGGAGCGCTGGGCCGACACCCTCGGCACCCCGCTGGCCTTCATCCACAAGCGCCGCGACCTCGACGTGGCCAACCAGGTGAAGGTGAACGAGGTCGTCGGCAAGGTGCGGGGCCGTACCTGCGTGCTGATCGACGACATGATCGACACCGCGGGCACGATCTGCAAGGCCGCCGACGCGCTGTACGAGCAGGGCGCCACCGACGTGATCGTGGCCGCCACGCACGCGGTGTTCTCCGACCCCGCGGTGGACCGGCTGAAGAACTCCGGCATCTCCGAGGTGATCGTCACCAACACCCTGCCACTGGAGGAGGAGAAGAGGTTCGACAAGCTCACCGTCCTGTCGATCGCCCCGCTGATCGCCCGCGCGATCAGCGAGGTGTTCAACGACGGCTCGGTGACCAGCCTCTTCGAGGGCGACACCTGATCCTCCCGGCACACCGCCGCCCCCGCGGCACCTGATCGATCCTCCCCGGCACACCGCCGCGCCCCCCGCGACACCCCCGTAAGACCCCCGCGAGACCCCGCCGAGGCGGCGACCCGAGCCTCGGCGGGCCGAACCCGGCCCGTGTGCCGGTAGGCTGTTCGGGTTGCGCGCGCTCGTAACGCCTTCCGCTAGGGCGGGTGAGGGGGAGCGCGCCCTTCAGAATCCATCGAAGATCCCTAGGAGATCCGTCGTGGCCGAAGTAGTCATCAACGCCGAGCCGCGCGCCCAGTTCGGCAAGGGCGCCGCTCGCAAGATCCGCCGTGAGAACAAGGTCCCCGTCGTCCTGTACGGGCACGGCACCGAGCCGCTGCACCTCACGCTCCCGGGCCACGAGCTCCTGCTCGCCCTGCGCACGCCGAACGTGCTGATCCGCCTCAAGGGCGCCGCCGACGAGCTGGCCCTGCCCAAGGGCGTCCAGCGCGACCCGATCAAGGGCTTCCTGGAGCACGTCGACCTCCTCCTCGTCAAGCGCGGCGAGAAGGTCACCGTCGAGATCCCGGTCACCACGGTGGGCGAGGTCGCCGACGGCGTCCTCGACCAGCAGCTCGTCTCCATCGCGATCGAGGCCGAGGCGACCCACATCCCGACCGGCGTCGAGGTCGACGTCGAGGGCATGGAGGTCGGCACCCAGGTCACCGCGGGCGACCTGAAGCTGCCCGAGGGCGCCACCCTCATCGCCGACCCGGAGACCCTGGTCCTGCACGTCACCACCGCCGCCGCCCCCATCGAGGAGGAGGCCGCCGAGGGTGAGGCCGCCGCCGCCGAGGGTGAGGGCGAGACCGCCGAGGCCGCGCCGGCCGAGGCCGCCGAGTAGTTTCATCTGCTAGACCTTGTCAGGGCAGCCCGCGACCGGGCTGCCCTGACGCGCATGTGGAAGGGGCGCCGACCATGGACCGCTGGCTGGTCGTGGGTCTGGGGAATCCCGGGCCGGAGTACGCCGGTAACCGGCACAACGCGGGCTTCATGGTGGCCGACGAGCTCGCCGCCCGCATCGGAGGACGGTTCAAGGCGCACCGGTCGCGCGCCGAGGCCCTGGAGGGGCGCGTGGCGGGCGCCCCCGCCGTGCTGGCCAAGCCGCTGTCCTACATGAACCTCTCCGGCGGCCCGGTCAAGGCCCTCGCCGACTTCTACAAGGTCGATCCGGCCCGGGTGATCGCCGTCCACGACGAGCTCGACATCCCGTACGGCGCGCTCCGCGCCAAGCTCGGCGGCGGCGACAACGGCCACAACGGGCTGAAGTCGATCACCAAGTCGCTGGGCACCCGGGACTACCTGCGGCTGCGGTTCGGCATCGGCCGCCCGCCCGGCCGGATGGACCCCGCCGCCTTCGTCCTTCGCGACTTCGCCACCGCCGAGCGCAAGGACCTGCCGTTCCTCGTCGACCGGGCCGCCGACATGGTCGAGTCGCTGATCGCCTCCGGCCTGGAGGCCACCCAGAACGCCTTCCACTCGGGCGACCTGAAGCTCTCGGGCCCGCCCAGATAGTCATCCGGGCGGCGCGCGTTTCGGCCTTCGGCCGCCGCGCCCCCTTCTCCCTCGGTAACATCCGGTGACCATCGGTCGCCGATCGACTACGCTGGGGGAGCGTGTGCGCGAGGTGAAAGCCGTCCCGACCGGTCCGGGATCGACGTCGGCGTCCCGCCCGCGGGCGCCCGCCTGGGCCCGCCGCCACCGGGCGTACACCGTCGCCACCGACCTCCTCTGCTCCTCCGTGGCCGGCCTCCTCGCGCTGTTCGCGCGCTTCGGGGAGAGCGGCCCGGACGTCACCCCGTACGTCGCGCTGAGCGCCGCGCTGCCGCCCGTCTGGGTGTGCGCGGCCGCGCTGAACCGCGCCTACGAGCCCCGTGTGGCCGGCCTCGGGCCCGAGGAGTACCGCCGGATCGCGCGGTGCGGGCTCGCCCTCGCCGTCGCCCTGGCCTCCGGCGCCTACCTCGCCCGCACCGAGACGGCCCGCGGCTACGTCGTCCTGGCCGTCCCGCTGGCAACGGCGCTCGCACTCCTCGGCCGGTACGGCCTGCGCCGCCGTCTGCGGCGGATGCGCGAGCGGGGCCGGTGCGCGCGCCGGGTCGTCGCGGCCGGACGCCGGCCCGCCGTCGCCGAGCTGATCGGCCTGCTCCGCAGGGAGCGCCGCCACGGCATGGAGGTCGTGGCGGCGTGCGTGCCGTACGACGGAGGAGACGACGTCGAGGGCGTCCCCGTCCTCGGAGACCTGTCCGACGTGCCGCTCGCGGTCGGGCAGGCCGCGGCCGACACCGTGGCCGTGCTCGCCTGCCCGGAGCTGGACGGCACGGCGCTGCGCAGACTCGCCTGGCGGCTGGAGCGGACCGGCGCCGACCTCGTCGCCGCCCCGGCGCTGCTGGAGCCCGCCGGGCCGCGCACCGGGGTCCGCCTGGCGGCCGGGGTGCCGCTGCTGTACGCCGAGCACCCGCGGATCACCGGTTCCCGCCGGGTGCTCAAGGCCGCCTTCGACCGGGCCGCGGCCGCGGCGCTGCTCGCCGCGCTGCTGCCGCTGCTCACCGTGCTGGCGCTTGCCGTCCGGGCGTCGGGCCCCGGGCCCGTCCTCCTGCGGCGGCGCCGGGTGGGCCGCGACGGCGCGGAGTTCACCCTCTACACCTTCCGCACCATGGCCGGCGGCGCCGAGCGCGGACGGGTCGGCCTGCGCGGGGACGGCCGCGCCGTGCCGTACGCGATCCGGCACGACCCGCGCCTGACCCCGCTGGGCGCGCGGCTGCGCCGCCGCTCCCTGGACGAGCTGCCGCAGCTGCTCAACGTCCTGCTGGGCCACATGTCGCTGGTGGGACCGAGGCCGCCGCTGCCGGAGGAGGTCGCCCGGTACGACGACGACGTCCGCCGCAGGCTGCCGGTCAAGCCCGGGATGACCGGCCTGTGGCAGCTCACCGGGCGCCCTGACATTCCGTGGGAGGAATCAGTACGGTGGGAGCTGCGTTACGCAGAGAACTGGTCCCTCACGCTGGACCTGCAGATTCTCTGGAACACATGGGCAGCCGTCGCGCGAGGAACGGAGCTTGCTGAATGACGATCCGGGACGACCACGTTCTCGCGGCGGATCTGGCGGCCGAGGCGGGTGAGAGGCTGCTGGCCCTGCGCGCCGAGCGGGGGTTCGGCGACCCCGCGGTCCTGCGCAAGGAGGGCGACACCGCCTCCCACCTGTTCCTGATGGATGCCCTGGCCCGCTCACGCCCCGGCGACGCCGTGCTGTCGGAGGAGGCGACCCGCGAGGAGCGCCTCGACCCCCGCCGCCTGGCGGCTGAGCGGGTGTGGATCGTCGACCCCCTCGACGGCACCCGCGAGTTCGCCGAGCAGGGCCGCTCCGACTGGGCGGTCCACGTGGCGCTGTGGGAGCGCGGCGTCCTGACGGCCGGCGCGGTCGCGCTGCCCGCGCAGGGCCGCACCCTGTCCACCCTCGAACCCCCCGTACGGCCGGCGCCCGCCGCCGGGGCCAGGCCGCGGATCGCGGTCAGCCGCACCCGCCCGCCGGAGTTCGTCCGGGCCCTCGCCGAGCTCGCCGGGGCCGACCTGGTGCCGATCGGCTCGGCCGGCGCGAAGATCTCCGCGGTGCTCACCGGTGAGGTCGAGGCGTACGTGCACGCCGGCGGGCAGTACGAATGGGACTCCGCCGCGCCGGTCGCCGTGGCCCTGGCCGCGGGGGCGCACGCCAGCCGGATCGACGGCTCGCCGCTCCGGTACAACCAGGGAGACCCCTCGCTGCCGGATATCCTGGTTTCCCTACCGGAACTGGCGCCAGCGTTGCTTGCCGGCATCCGGGACCTGCACCGATAAGCACCGCTAGGAGAGTCTGATGCTCCAGTGCGACTACACCACGTCGCAGCTCGACGTCCTCGAGGCAGAGTCCATTCACATCATGCGTGAAGTGGCGGCCGAGTTCGAGCGTCCCTGTCTCCTCTTCTCAGGCGGTAAGGACTCCATCGTCATGCTCCGCATCGCGGAGAAGGCGTTCTGGCCGGCGCCGATCCCCTTCCCCCTGCTGCACGTCGACACCGGGCACAACTTCCCCGAGGTCATCGAGTTCCGCGACCGCCGCGCCGCCGAGCTCGGCGCGCGACTGATCGTGGCCAGCGTCCAGGACTCGATCGACGCGGGCCGGGTGACCGAGGAGACCGGCCGCCGGGCCTCCCGCAACCGGCTGCAGACCACCACGCTGCTGGACGCCATCGAGGACGGCGAGTTCGACGCGGTCTTCGGCGGCGCCCGCCGGGACGAGGAGAAGGCCCGCGCCAAGGAACGGGTGTTCTCCTTCCGCGACGACTTCGGCCAGTGGGACCCGAAGAACCAGCGCCCCGAGCTGTGGAACCTCTACAACGCGAAGATCCGCAAGGGTGAGCACATCCGGGTGTTCCCGCTGTCCAACTGGACCGAGCTGGACATCTGGGACTACATCCGGCGCGAGGGCATCGAGATCCCCTCGATCTACTACGCCCACACGCGCAAGGTGTTCGAGCGCGACGGCATGCTGCTGGCCGAGAGCGAGTTCATCACCCGCGACGAGGACGAGCAGATCTTCGAGGCCGTGGTCCGCTACCGCACGGTCGGCGACGTGACCTGCACCGGCGCCGTCCAGTCCACCGCCGCCACGGTCGAGGAGATCATCGACGAGATCGCCGCCACCCGGATCACCGAGCGCGGCGCCACCCGCGCCGACGACCGGGCCTCCGAGGCGTCGATGGAGGACCGCAAGCGGGAGGGGTACTTCTAAGTGAGCACGGTTCCTTCCCGGCCGGTCCGCGCGGCCCGGCAGTCCCTTCCCGCGCGGCCCTCCCGCGCACGCCGTACGACCTCTGGAGAGCGGTTCTGATGGACATCCTTCGCTTCGCCACGGCGGGCAGCGTCGACGACGGCAAGTCGACCCTCATCGGACGGCTGCTCTTCGACTCCAAGGCGATCTTCGAGGACCAGCTGGAGGCGGTCGAGCGCACCTCCCGCGACCGCGGCACCGAGTACACCGACCTGTCGCTGCTCACCGACGGCCTGCGCGCCGAGCGGGAGCAGGGCATCACGATCGACGTGGCCTACCGCTACTTCGCCACGCCCAAGCGGAAGTTCATCATCGCCGACACCCCGGGGCACATCCAGTACACCCGCAACATGGTGACCGGCGCCTCCACCGCCGACCTGGCGATCGTCCTGATCGACGCCCGCAAGGGCGTGCTGGAGCAGTCGCGGCGGCACGCGTTCCTCACCACGCTGCTGCGGGTGCCGCACCTGGTGCTCGCGGTGAACAAGATGGACCTGGTCGACTACTCCCAGGAGCGGTTCGAGGAGATCCGCGAGGAGTTCACCGCGTTCGCCGCCAAGCTGAACGCCCCGGACCTGACGTTCATCCCGATCTCGGCGCTGCACGGCGACAACGTGGTGTCCCGCTCGGAGAACATGCCGTGGTACAACGGCTCCTCACTGCTGCACCACCTGGAGAACGTGCACATCGCCTCCGACCGGAACCTCGTCGACGTGCGCTTCCCGGTCCAGTACGTCATCCGGCCGCAGCGCGCCACCGATCCGGCCCTGCACGACTACCGGGGATACGCCGGGCAGGTCGCGGGCGGCGTGCTGAAGCCCGGGGACGAGGTCGTGCACCTGCCGTCGGGGCTGAGCACCCGCATCGCCTCGATCGACACCTTCGACGGCCCGGTGCAGGAGGCGTTCGCGCCGATGTCGGTGACGCTCCGCCTGGAGGACGACATCGACATCTCCCGCGGCGACATGATCTGCCGGCCCAACAACCAGCCGCAGGTCACCCAGGAGCTGGAGGCGATGGTCTGCTGGATGACCGACGCCGTCAAGCTGGCGCCGCGTGCCAAGCTGGCCATAAAGCACACCACCCGCACCGCCAGGGCGCTGGTCAAGGACCTCCACTACCGGCTCGACGTCAACACCCTGCACCGCGACGAGGAGGCCGGCTCCCTCGGGCTGAACGAGATCGGGCGCGTCTCGCTCCGCGTCACCCAGCCCCTGTTCGTGGACGACTACGCGAGGAACCGCCTCACCGGCGGCTTCATCCTCGTGGACGAGGCCACCAACAACACCGTCGGCGCGGGGATGATCACCGACGCCCGTTAGGGCCTGTCCCGGGCGCCCGTCAGGGGCCGCCCGGGTGGTCGCGACGGGAGAAACGATCCGCCGGACGGGATCCGGCGCCGTGACCGGGCGTGCACGGGGAGGCCACCGGGCCCGCCCGGTCACGGCGCCGGGTTCCGGGGGCGTCGGACGGTCAGGGGACTTCCCGTGTACGGCGCCGGGTTCCGGGGTGTCGGACGGTCAGGGTGCCTCCGGCCACGGTGCCGGACCGCGTCCCGCGGATCATCCGCGGGACGCGATCCGGCCCGGCGCGTCCCAGGTAGATCCTTTGTCCTTTCCGCGATGGCACGGTAACCCTCCGCATTAGGATGTGCACGTTCCGTATCCGACGGGTAAGGATTCGTGCCGTGCCTGACAAGCCGCCTCCCGCCCGGGTCGTCTTCCTCGGCGGTCTCGGCCGCAGCGGGACCACCCTGCTGGAGCGCCTGCTCGGCGAGGTCCCCGGCGTCACGCCGCTCGGCGAGGTCGTCCACCTCTGGGCCAGGGGCGTGCTCGCGGACGAGCCATGCGGCTGCCGGCGGCCGTTCAGCGCGTGCCCGTTCTGGCGGGAGGTCGGCGAGCGCGCGTTCGGCGGCTGGCCGGACGACCTCGCCCGCCGGATGCTCCGGCTCGGACGCCGGGTGGACCGCACCCGGCGCGTTCCCGAACTGGCCCGCCGTCTCGCCGGGTCCACGGGGTCCGCGGGACCGGCGACGTTCGCCCGGTCCGTGACGCCTCCGGTGTTCCCGGGATTCATGCCGTTCGGGGAGTCCGCGGAGCTCACGGCGTCTCCGGAGCTCGCCGAGTACGCCGCGGCGCACCGTCGCCTGTACGACGCGGCGGCGGAGGTCTCCGGCCGGCCCGTCGTGGTCGACTCCAGCAAGCACGCCTCCACCGCCTTCTGCCTGGCGGCCGCCGGGCTCGACGTGCACGTGGTGCACGTCGTGCGCGACCCCCGCGCGGTCGCCCACTCCTGGCGCAGACGGGTGCCCCGCCCGGAGGACGGCCGGCCGATGACCCGCTGGTCGCCGGCCCGCACCTCGCTGCACTGGCTCGCCCAGAACCTCAGCCTGGAACTGCTGGCGCGCGGCGGCGTCCGCGTCACCCGGGTCCGCTACGAGGACCTGCTCGACGCCCCGGCCGCCACCCTGGGCCGCGTGGCCGCGGAGGCCGGTCTCGCGCCCCGCCTCGACTTCCTCTCCACCGGCCGGGCCGATCTCTCTCCGGCCCACACGGTCTCCGGCAACCCCGTGCGCTTCACGGTCGGCCGGATCCGCCTGGATCCCGACGACGGCTGGCGCACCGCCGCCCCGCCGCGGCACCGGCGCCTGGTCGCAACCCTGACCTGGCCCCTCATGATCAAGTACGGCTACGACAGGAGATCGGCGTGAGCCCATCGGTGGGCGTGGTCATCCCCACGCGGGGACATCGGCCCGACCGGCTGCGCGCCGCGATCCGCGCCGCGCTCGGCCAGGACCACCCCGGTCCCCTCGAAGTGGTCGTCGTCGTCGACGGCGGCGACCCGGCGGCGGTCACCGACCGGACGGCCGACCTCCTGGCCGCCCGGAACCCGGCCACCCCGGGAGGGGACGCCCGGCCTCCGGCAGGGGCCGTCCGCTGCCCGGCCGCCTCGGAAGGAGATGCCTGGCGTCCGGTCGTCTCGGGAGAGAGTGTCCGGCGTCCGGCCCCCACGGGAGGGGACGCCCGGGATCCCGCCGTCTCCGCCGAGGAGGCGCCACGCCGGGTCCGGGTGACGGCCAACCGCCTCAGCCCCGGCCTTCCAGGGGCCCGCAACACCGGCATCGCGGCGCTCGGCACCGACCTGGTGGCCTTCTGCGACGACGACGACGAGTGGGCGCCCGGCAAGGTCGCCGCCCAGGTCGCCGCCCTGGAGGCGCGACCCGGCGCGGAGTTCTCCAGCTGCGCCATCGAGGTCGAGTACGGCTCGCGCCGCGTCACCCGGCTGGCCGGGACGGCCGCCGTCACCCGGGCGCACCTGCTGCGCTCGCGGATGGTGATGGTCCACTCCTCGACGTTCCTGTTCCGGCGGGGCGCGTTCTGGGCCGACGAGAGCGCCCCGGGAGGCCAGAACGAAGACTGGGACCTCGCGCTGCGCGCGGCCGCGCGTCACCCGATCGCGCATGTGGACCGTCCCCTGGTGCGGGTGCGCTGGGGCGGTTCCGCGTACGCGACCCGCTGGGCCGACCGAATCGCCGGGCTGGAGTGGATGCTCGCCCGGCACCCCGATCTGGTCGTGGATCCGCGCGGCGCGGCGCGGGTCTACGGCCAGCTCGCCTTCCACCACGCGGCCCTCGGCCGGCGGAGGGAGGCGGGCCGCTGGGCCCGGCGGGCGTTCACCGCGCACCGCGGTGAACCCCGGGTGCCTCTCGCGCTCGCCGTGGCCGCGGGCCTGGTGCCGGCCGCGACCGTCCTCGGGGCGCTCCACCACCTCGGGCGCGGCATCTGATGGCGCTCCGGACCGTCCAGGAGGCGACGCGCGTCCCGGGGCGTCCATGGCCCGGCGACGACCACGGACGAACCCGCCACAGGGTGCGCGTGGCGGGCCTCCCCCTCGACCCGATGACCGAGGGGGAGGTCGTCGACCACGTGGTCGGCGCGCTGAAACGCGGAGAGGGCGGCCACCTCGTCACTCCCAACATGGACATCGCCTGGACCGCCGCGCGCGACCCCGGGGCGCACGAGATCGTCGAGCGGGCCGACCTGTCGGTCGCCGACGGCATACCGCTGGTGTGGGCGGCCAGGCTGCTCGGCACGCCCCTGCCGGCGAGGGTCGCCGGGGCCGACCTGATCTGGTCGCTGTCGGAGGCGGCCGCCTTCTACCGGTACCCCGTCTACCTCCTCGGCGGCCCGCCGGGGACGGCCCGGCAGGCGGCCGACCGGCTGGTCCGCCGTCATCCCGCGCTCGTCGTCGCGGGCACGCAGGCTCCGCCGTACGGGTTCGAGGCGGATCCCGGCGGCCACGATGGGATCAGGGAGGCGCTGGTGGCCGCCGCGCCCCGGCTGGTCTTCGTCGGGCTCGGTTTCCCCAAGCAGGACCGGCTCATCGCGCGGCTCCGGGACGACCTTCCCGGCACCTGGTTCGTGGGGTGCGGCTCCGCCATCGCGTTCACGGCCGGTACGGTCCCCCGGGCGCCGGTGTGGATGCGGGAAGCGGGTCTGGAGTGGTTCTTCCGCCTGGTCCACGAGCCCGGCCGGCTGGCCCGCCGCTACCTCCGCAACGACCTGCCCTTCACACTCCGGCTCCTGGGCTCCTGCCTCCTGCGCCGCCTCTTCTCCTGAAGGGCCCGCTCACCGGACGGTCGCGACGTCCGGTGGCCGGTGGACGGCCGGACCCGAACCGCTCCGGAGCGCCGTGGGCGCCGCCCGGCGCGCCCACGGCGCTCAGCGGTCCACAAGGGTGACGCGCTGATCGGCGGAGCCGCGCCGCCCCCGCACTTGCGCGGCTCAGCCGTCCACGAGGGTGACGCGCTGATCGGCTGAGCCGGTGTAGGGACCGTAGAGAATGAACGCCGTCGGCGGACGCTTGCCGGCGAACTCCTTGCCGATGGACAGCGCCTTGCCGGAAGGGACGCTCACCAGCCGGCGCACGCCGTCGCTGAAGGCCGGGCGGTGCCAGAGCTGGGCCGGGGTGGAGGCGCACGACCTGATCCGGACCGCGAGCATGCCGCCGCCGTTGAAGGCGACGGTGTCGTACCGCTCGCCGGCGGACAGGCAGCGTCCGCTGACGAGGTTGACGAGCTGGAACCGCTGGGTCCCGCGCCGCGTACGCCAGGCCGTACGCGGGTCGGCGCACGGCAGCGCCGCCACCAGTCCGCTCGCCACGCCGACGCATCGGCCCGCGTGGGCGATCCGGGTGCCCGGCTGGGAAGTGGGCTCGCGGGGGGACGGCGACGCGGATCCCGGTGTCGTCACCCGGGCGGTGGGGGTTCTCTCATGAGCGGGCGGCCGGATCCTCGCGCGGGTGGGCTCGGGTGCCCGGGTCCTCGCGCGGGTGGATTCGGGCGGCCGGGTCCTCAGGCGGGTGGGTTCCGGGGTGGGTGACGAGCCCGGCGCGGGAGCGGCGATCCGCGTGGGCGGGGAGGGGGCCGGGTCCTCAGGCGAGCCGAACACGGCCACGGCCACGGCCACGGCGGCGATCGCCGTCACCCCCGACACGGGGATCACCCAGCCCGGCGTCCCGGCTCCCTTCGACGCGGCGACCGGCGTCCCGACCGGCGTCCCGGCCTCCGTCCCGGTCGGTGTCCCGGTCCCCACCGCGCTCGATGTCCCGGCCTCCGCCGCGCCTGGCACCCCTGTTCCCGCCGCGGTCCACCTACCCGCCCCCGCTCCCAGGGCGAGCGGAAACAGGGCGATCGGCAGCGCCGCGCGGAGCGTGGCGTTGAGGTCGAGCAGCTCCGCGTGCGCCCGGGCGCAGCTCGCGCAGGACTCCAGGTGCGCGCGCAACGCCCGCGGAGGGCGGCCGTTCCTCTTGCGCACGACCGCGGCCAGCGGCTCGGCGTACTCCTGGCAGCGGGGCGACGCGCCGGACACGTACGCGGCCAGATACGCCCTGCGCAGCCCCTCGCGGGCGCGGAAGGCCAGCACGCTGACGTTGCCGGGAGTGACGCCGAGGATCTTCGCGACCCGATCGGGTTCCTCGCCCTCGATCAGGGTGTGCCAGAGCACGGTCCGCCAGCGTGAAGGCAGCGAGCGGTAGGCGCGGGTCACGAGATCGTCCGGCGGCTCCGGCGCGTTCGTCGTGAGATCGTTCTCGCGGAACTCGTCGGTCAGGACGGACCGCTGATCGGAACGCGCCCATTCCGCCGCCGTGTTGCGGACCACCGCGTACAGGTAGGGACGCCAGTCGCCGGTCGGACCGGCCGGGCCGTTCAGGACGGTTCGCAGAGTCCGCGCGAACGCCTCGCTGGCCAGGTCCTCGGCGGTGTGCGGATCCCGGCACAGGCGGCTGGCGAAGGCGAGGACGGCCGGGTGGTGCCGCTCGTACAACTCGGAGACGGCACGGTCGTCACCGGCCCTGACCATTCGCGTCAGAGCCGGGTCGTCAGTGTCCGGTTCGATCACTTACTTGAGTGTAAATTTGACGGAATTCTGCTGGTACGCGGCCTTGGCGTAGACGCCGGTGTGCTTGGCGGAGAGGGCGACGAGCCGGGTGGCCCTCGTGGTCGCGCTCCTCAGCGTGACCGAGCCGCCGGTCTTCTCCAGCAGCCAGCGCTGTCCCTTGGCGGCCCCGCTGCACTTGACCAGGACGACCGGGCGCTTGCCGCCGCTGACCTCGCCGAGCGCCATGCAGCGGCTCTGGCGGCGCAGCTGCACGTGCTCGCCGACCGTCACGACGTTCCACGTGGCGCCGCAGGCGCCGAGGCGCACCCTGGTGCCGGACGAGGTCAGGCAGGTGCCGTACGTGCTCCTGAACCGGACGTTCCGGCCCCGCGCGGGAGTCTCGGCGGGAGCGGGGGTGGCGTCGGGCGACCCGATCGGGCCCGACGTGACGGCCGGCTCCGGAGCGGAGGTCGGCGTCGCGGCCGGTCCGGCGGTCGGCTTGGTGGTCGGCGCCCCGGTCGGCGTCCCGGTCGGGCCGGTGGTCGGCCGTGACGTGGCCGTCGGGGCCGGGGAACTCGGCAGGGTGGGCGAGGAGGCCAGGCCGCCCAGCAGCTCGGCCACGAACTCGCCCTTGCCGTCGCGCACCACCGCTCCACCGTCGCGGTCGTCCTTGACGGTCAGCTTCCCGCCGGCGCGGCCGGTGAAGTTGGTCCTGTCCTGACCGGCGTCCGGCAGCCACTGCTGCGTCCTGTCCTTCTTCGCGCACGGCCCGGTCACGACGGTGTCCGCCATGGTGAGACAGCGGCCGTTCGCCGCGTTGCGGATCGTGAGGTACCCGTCGTCGTCGATGCCGCGCTGCCACGTCTGCGCGGCACCGTCCGTGCACGCGCGCTGCACGACCTGTGCCGCGCTCCCATCGAGGCATCTGCCGCCGTCCACCACCCTGATGCGGAACCGCCACACCGGGCTCGGCTGGTCCTGGATCAGGTACGGGCTGAACGCGACGTTCCTGATCTTTTCCAGCTCCGGCTGCCGTACGGGCGTCGGCTCGAAGTAACGGAAGTCGTCGATCCGGCACGAGTCGAGGTGGTAGTTGGACGCGGGGTCGCTCGTGCACTCCTTCCGGGTGCCCATGTTCCGGCAGACCGGGTCGTTGCCGTTCACGCCGCCCCCGTCGCAGTGCGAGAGCCCGAAGCTGTGGATCAGCTCGTGGGTGAGCCCGGCCTCGCTCCAGCACCAACGCGGAAGGATGACGTTCCCGGTGCTCAGGCCGGCGTTGGCGCCGCCGCCCGTGCAGGAGTCCGTGATCTCGTTGTCCCTGACGAGGTACAGCGGCTTGACCCGGTTGGTCTGCCAGAGCGTGCGCACCAGGGCCGGCTGGGAGGCGAGGTTCTCCGCCATCGCCTTGCCCATCTCGGCCCGGTTGCGGCCCTTGGTGAACGGCAGCTTCGCCACCACCGGACGGCAGTCGCCGTCCTGCACGAACCGGATCCGCCGGGAGACCCCGAACCGCTCGGCGCTGGAGTCGACCGTCTGGTCGGTCTCCCAGATGGTGTTCAGCAGGGCGGCGCTGTCGGCCTCCCAGGCGTCCTGCCCTGGTTGGTGGACGTAGATCGGCAGCACCCAGCCCTTGTCCTTGGTGTCCACCCCGTCGCAGGCGAACCGCGACTGGGCCGCCGGAGCCGCTGCCACCGCGGGCGACGGCACGGCCAGACCCGCCCCGCCCATCGACGACAGCAGCACCGCTATGAGGATGGATCTCAACTTGCTCAATCCGAACTCCTTTCGTTCACAGGGAAGGAGTCCGGCCGCTCGCCCCGATTACGCGGTTTCAGAAATTTCCCGGCCTCGTCGTGGTTTCGTGGCGTCCGAGGCGGCCGCACGCGTGACGCGGGAGCCGGTAGGGGCGTCGCCACCCGGGACGATGACCGCGCTCTCCGGCTGACCGGTCGCGCCGGTCGTACGACGGCGCGACCGGTCATGACCGGCTGTACGGCCGGCCGTGCGCGGATCAGGGGGCGGCCAGCCGCCTGACCCGGTGGGCCTCCTCGCGGCTCAGCCGCGCCGCGGCCGAGGCCGCCGCCCGCCGGGAGTCCATCGGGCGGTATGCGGTACGGGACAGGCCGCTCCAGGCGAAGCCGCCGCCCGGCCGTCCGGCGGGTGCGGTGCAGGCACGGGAGATGCGACGCTCGGCGCGGGGGGACCAGGTCAGGCCCGCCCAGTCGTACAGGCCGCGGAAGCCCCGCACCGGGTCGGCGGCCAGCTCCTCGTAGCTCACCAGCAGGATGCCGGGATGCCGCGCGGCGAGGGCGGCGGCGACGTCCCGGGCCGCCCGCCACAGGGCGACGGTCGTGGTCACGGGGTCCCGGCAGTCCGCCAGCGGGCGCAGCTCCGCCAGGCACGGATGGTCGCGGACCAGCAGTGGCTGCCCGAGCAGCTCGCGGGGACCGACGGACCAGCCGAGCCGCCGCCAGCTCCCCACCAGTCCCACCGGGTCGCGGAGCAACAGGATCACCCGGCAGCCCAGCCGCTCGGCGAACCAGCCGGCCGAGAACAACGCGAAGGGGTCGTCCAGCAGCGCCCGCCGTCCGGCCAGCCTGCCCAGCGTGAACGCCGTGCCGTACCGGACCAGCCGCGCCAGGTCGTACGGCGAGCGGTTGCGGCGCAGCTCGGCCAGGAAGCGGTAGCGCAGCGCGACGGTGCCGGAGAAGGCGCGCAGCCAGGCCGCCTCGTTGTCGGGGCAGATGTACTGGAAGCGGTGGGTCACGCGGGCGTCGAGCACGCCGGGGCAGCCGCCGGGCGGATGCTCGGGGTTCAGCGGCTCGTTGACGTAGACCAGCTCGCCCCCGGCGGCGAGCATCTTGCCCGTCCAGCTCGTGCCGCTCCTCGGCAACCCGGTCACCAGCACCGGCGTCATCGGCCGCCTCCGGCCCGGAGGCGCGGTGACCGCCACGGTGACCGCCACGGTGTCAGCGCGGCGACGCTGTGCGCGCCGAAGGGGCGCAGGCCGTAGAGGCGGTTGATCCGCCACAGCGGGAGGAGGTTCTTGACCAGCGTTCCCCCGGACCAGCCGAGGGCGGCGCCGAGCACGCCCTCGGACGGGACGAGCAGCGCGTCCAGCGCCACGGTCGTCGCGACGGCCGCCACCAGGTTGGCCAGGCCGGCGCGGGTGTGCCCGGCCGCGGACAACGCCACGTCGGCCATGCCGCAGGCGGTGGCGGCCATCATCGTCCCGGCCAGCACGAGCGCCACCGGCACGCCGGAGGCGTAGCCGTCGCCGAACACGCCGAGCAGCCACGGCGCGAGCACGGCGTAGCCCAGCCAGATCGGCCAGGTCGGCGCGACCAGCCACATCGTGGCCGACTGGTACAGCGCGCGGGCGCGTGGCAGGTCTCCCTCGGACAGCGCGCGCACCAGCCTGGGCTGCACCGCGTGGGCCAGCCCCTGCCCGGCGAGCTGTCCCACGACCTTGAACCTGGTCGCCGCGGTGTAGACGGCCGCCTCCGCCGGGCCGGCGAGCGCCGCGACGACCAGGACGTCCAGCCGCTGGAAGACCGACTGGAGGGCGGCGGCGGCCGATCGGGGCCAGGTGTCGCGCCACAGGTCGAGCGCGGCGCCCGGCGTGCGCGGCCCGCGCGGCAGCCGCCGGCGCAGCCAGAGCGCGGCCGGCGCCAGGACCGCCGCGTACGGCCAGACCCAGGCCACCGCGAGCGCCGTGAGCGTGGCGGCGTCCACGGCGGCCGGTGCGATGGCCGGTGCGACGGCCGACGGCGATCCGGCGTCGACGATGGCCGGTACGGCGGGCGGCATCCCGGCGCCCCCCGCGCCGCCGCTCAGATCGGTCAGATCGGTCATGCCGATCCACGCGCCCGGTGCGGAGCCTCCCGCGCCGGTGTGCGCGGCCCAGAGGACCAACGCCACCCCGGCGAGCTGGGCCGACGGCAGGAACAGGCCGGTGAGCAGGACGGTGGGCCGCATCGCGCCGAACCCGCGCGTCGCGGCCACCGCGACCTCGGCGCACACCACCGCCGGCAGCGCGACGGCCAGCACGCGCGACGCGGGGTCGGCCGGACGGAGGGCGGCGACGGCGGCGGTGACGGTGGCGGCGGCCAGCGAGAGCGCCGCGACCGGGACGAACGCCGCGCGGACGTAGCCGCGGGCGGGGCCGTAGCCCAGGGGACGCGACCGGGCGATGAGACGGATCAGCCCGTTTCCGGCGTCCAGGCGCAGAATCCCGGCGACGGTCAGGCACAGCGCCGTCGCGGTGAAGAACGCCCCGGCCGTCTGCCGGTCCGTCTCCCGGGTGACCAGCACGACCGTCGCGAACTGCGCGGCGGCGCCCGCCCCCGCCCCGGCGAGGCCGGCCAGGCCGGCCCGTGCCGTCCCGCCCGGTGAGACCGGTGAGGCTGGTGAAGCCGGTGCGGTGCGGTCGGACGGACGCGGGGAGATCAGCGCCGCCATGACGGCTCCGTGCCGAGCCACGGTGAGAGCCGGGCGTCGGACTCCTCGAAGCGTCCGGCCAGCTCACGGCGGAGCGGCTCGGGCATCGGGGCGGGCCGCGGCCGGGCGTTGTGCCGCTCGAACCGGGGGTCGCCGAGGTGCGGCAGGCCGAGGAACTCCAGCACCCGGTCGTAGACGACCTCCGGCTCCGCGAAGAACCGCCCGCTGTCCAGGACGAGCAGCCGGTCCCGGCCGAACAGGGGCTCCAGCCGGGCGAGCTGCTCGGCGTAGCGGCCCCTGGCGAGGTAGGCGTGGTGGCGGTGGGCATGGCTCAGCGAGTGGGGACGGGCGCGCAGGGCGTCCTCCGCCCCGGCCAGCCGCTCCTCCTCCAGCTCCACCGCGCGGGCGAAGTCGGGCTCGGTCTCGAACCCCCGGGCCAGTTCGTGGGCGTGCGCGGAGAAGGCGCGTTCGACGGGGTCGCGGACCAGCACGACCAGCTTCACCCCGGGCAGGTCATGGGCGATCCGGGGGCCGGCGAGCGGATGGAAGAGGTAGTAGGGGGACGACTCGAACGCCCGGGGGCGGTGGCCGTACCGACGGGCGAGGCGCGCGGAGCGGACCTGAAGGGGGAAGTGGGCGCGGTACCACGGGAGACCCCGGTCGTAGGCCACGTCGAAGTAGTGGACGCCCTTGTGGAGCACCGGTTTGAGGATCAGCGGATGCTGCGCCAGCGCCCGGTACAGCGAGGTGGTGCCGCAACGCTGCGCCCCGATGACCAGGAAGGACGGCAGGAGCCGGTGCCCGGCGGTCAGCCGTCCCGCGACGCGGGACACGGCATGGACCGGGCGTTTCACCCCGGGGGTCATGTGAACTCCTCTCCGCGTGGGGATCAGGTCGTCAGGTCGGAGACCCCCTCTCCTTCGGAGAGGGGGAGGGGCCTCAGATGAGGGCCTCCTCGAAGTCGACGGCGGGGCCGAGCCACCGGGCGGGCGGGCCCAGAGGGGAGTGCCCGTCGGCGGCGTGCCGGTCGGCCAGGGCGATGAGGTAGCGGGCGGCCGTCAGCCTGGCCTCGGCGGCGGTCAGCCCGAACGGCGCCAGGACGCGCAGCGCCCGGGTCACGCAGGCGCGGGCCGCGGTGGCGGGATCCGTACGGCGCAGCGCGCGCTGGAAGAAGTGGTGGACGGCGTCGAAGCCGAGCGGCACCCCGGTGGCGAACCGCTCCCAGTCCCACACCAGCAGCCGCCTGTCCGGGCCGCGTGCGATGTTCCACGGTGAGAAGTCACCGTGCCAGGCGAACCCGTCCGGTCCGTCGGCCGGGCCGTTCGGGAAGGCCGGGCCCCCTCCACCCACCGGGCCGTTTCCACCGACCGGATCCCCTTCGCCGGTCGGACCTCTCCCACCGGACCCGGCCAGGCCGCCGGGCGGGCCGTCCCTGTGGGTCCGGCCGAGGCGGCCGATCTCGCCGACCGCCTCGGCGACCAGGTCCGCGGCCACCGGGCCGCGCCGTACGGGCAGCGGGGACAGCGCGAGCACCGACAGGCCGCGCCATGTCCCGTGGTGCAGCACGACCGGAGGGACGACGGTCTTCAGCGGCACGTCCGCCAGCAGGCCGAGCGCTCGGGCCTCGTTCGTGACGAGGGCGCGGGTGCGGCCGGTGTCTCCGATCTTCACGAAGGCGGCCAGGCCGTCCGGGGTGTGGGCCTCCAGGATCGGCTTGCGGTTGGCCCGCCGGGCCGGGCGGACGTGCAGAACGACCCGGACCGGCGCGCTCAGCGCCTCGCCGAGGTAGGTCTCGATGGTGTCCTCCCCGGAGGGGACCATGATCCTTCTGCCGGGGTGCCACCACCGCCGTGGCACGAGCCTGCGGGGGAGCACGGGGTGCGGGAGCAGGCTGTGGGGGCGGGCCTCGCCGGCGTCGGGGAACAGCAGGCGGACGGTCCGGTCGAGGTAGCGCAGCCGGGCCTGCGCGTCGCCGGCGCGGCTCGCTCGGTACTCGGTCCAGGGGCTGGTCAATCGAACGTGCCTCCTCCGTGGACGGCCGGTCGGGGGCGGGTGGGAAACGGCGTGCCCTTCTGGTTGCGCCACAGGAGTGCGAAGGAGATCAGGTACAGGCCGAGCGGTGTGACCAGCCCGTCGTAGACGAACATGTAGAGCAGGGTGAGGATCATCACCAGGACCCCGGCCATTCCGATCGGGCTCCGGTCGCGCCAGTGGCGGCGGACGGCTCCGGCGAAGAAGGCCACGTACAGCGCGGCCCCGGTGAACCCCTGCGTGATCATCAGGTGCCAGAGCTGGCCGTCGCTGCCCAGCGGCGGGTGGCCGCAGGTGTCGCACCAGTCGGTCTTCCCGGTGGTGATCGTGCGGTGGTTGCCGGTGGCGTTGCGGGTGTTGCCGTAGCCGATCACCGGGGAGGTGCGTGCGGCGGCGACGGTGGCCGAGACGGTGAAGGCGCGGATGTCGTTGCTGTGCGGGTTGTCCAGGCGCTGGGCGACCATCGTCCGCAACGGGGAGAGCAGGAACGCCAGCGCCGCCGCGGCGGCGGCCGCGCAGAGCGCGGCGCGGGTCCGACCGCGCAGGCGCAGCAGCAGGTACGCGACGCCGACGCCCAGGCCGATCCACAGCCCCCGGTTGAGGGAGTAGACGATCGGCACGGCGGCGAGTGCGAGCAGCGGCGGCACGGCCGGACGCCGGCGCGGCCCGCCGTACACCCACCAGCCGATGACGAACCAGACCAGCAGTACCGAGACGTTGCTGCCCCAGGCATTGGCCCACTCGAAGGGCGCCTCCGGGCGCGGGGACGCGTGGCCGAGCACCTTCTGCACCTGCGCCGCGGTGGGGTGGATCAGGTTGTGGACGAAGGAGTTGCCGCTGACCGCCGCGGGCAGCAGCCGCTCGACCGGTGAGGTGAAGTCGGCGTGCGGGGCGACGACCCCCAGCAGGCCGCCCGCGACGGTCGTGACGAACAGCGCGCCCAGCATGCGGACCAGGGTGAGCTGGGGGAGCTCCCGCTCGGTCAGGTTGCCGAGATAGAGGACCATGATCGTCAGTGAGACGTAGAGGGCCAGGCGCATGAGGTATCCCGCGACCCGCCCGGGGCCGAACTCGCCGTAGGTGCCCGGGGGCATCTCGCCGAGCATGAGCGCGCTGACGAGGTATCCGGCCAGCAGCAGCAGCCAGAGCCCGAAGCCGCGCGGCGTCCTGATCGGCCGCCGCCGCCACAGGACCAGTGCCATCGCCGGGGCGAGCGCGACCACCGACAGCCCGCCGAGACCCAGAGCCCACCACAGCGGGTATCCCACCAGCAGCGCGGCGATCGGCCAGGCCGCGCGGTGCGGCACTCTCACCATCGGGCGGGCGCCTCTCCGGGCGCGACCGGGCGCCGGGCATCGGGGCGGGCGCCGGGACGGGGACGCAGACGGGGGCGGGGACGCAGGCGGGGACGGGCGACCGGGCGCTCGGGCAGCCATCGGGCGAGGCCCGCCCCGGCGAGCAGGCCGGTCATCAGGCCGCTGCCGAGGTACAGGGGAGGACTGGGCGCGCTGGGCCCGGCCGGTGGTACGGCGTCGCTGATCACGGACCCGGGGGTGACGGCGACGGTCCGCAGCGCGTCGTACCGGAGGGTCAGGCTCGCGGACTGGCGGCCCAGGACGCTCTGCCGGTGGGCGGCCAGGGTGCGCTCCGCGGTGCCCCTGGCCAGGCGGGGCAGCGCCGCCGCGCCCGACGCCAGGCTCGTGTTGACCTGGCGCAGCTTGGCCAGCAGCGCCCGCAGCTGCGCGTCTCGCGTCTGCTCCGCCGACTCGCCGCGGTTGGCGAGGTACGCCCTGGCGTAGGCGGAGGCCCCGGCCGCGGCCGCGCGCGGGTCGGCGGCGGTGCAGGAGAGGTCGAGGACCGAGGTGTTGGGCGGGACGGAGACCTCGACGGGCCCGGGGGCGTGGCCGAGCAGGGCGCGGACCCGGGCCGCCACGACCGCGGACTTGGCGATCTGGGCCTCGGTGTCGAGGTTGAGCGCCTCTCGCTGGCGGCCGGTGACCTGGTTGACCTGCTCGGGGAGGCCGGTGGGGGAGACGAGCACCTGCGCGGAGGCGGTGTAGGAGGGCGGGACCACCCGGAGCAGGAGGCCGCCGCAGCCGAGACCGGCGGTGATGAAGATCAGCAGGATCGGCCACCTGCGGCGGAGCAGGGAGGCGTGGTCCGCGAGGTCTCCGCCGGGGCGGACGGGCGCGTCCGGGGACGGGCCCGGGTGGAACGCCGTCAATCGAACGCACCTCCTTCACGAGGATCGACGCGGGCCGGTCGGCGCGGGGCTTTCCGGTACGCGTCGCCGCACCCTGGAACACCCTTCGCGAGGGGGCGTTCGGCATGCGCCCCTCTCGGGCGGGTCGACGCCTTGAGAACCCTAGGAACTATAGGTCGGCTTTCCGGTTTACCGGACCGATACACAAGATTTTCTTTAGATTGTTCTCGTCTATCGAGATGTGATGACCAGCGTTTATCGGACATTTCTCATTCGTCGCCCTCGCGCGGTTCGGGTACGCCGGAACCCGCGTCGTCCCGTCGTTTCCGCAGGCCGTACGGCCCGCATTCGACGGCGGGGCCGATCGGCGGCCGGTGGCGGAACGGTTCGCCGCCGACGGCGGTGCGACCCGGAGCGAGGTTCGGAGGAAAGGACCGTGGATGTGGCGGTACGGCCGGCGTGGAACCCGAAGGAAAGGACGGCGCGGTGGGCTGGAGAACAAATAGTGGGGCTGATTTGCCGCGAATATCGGGTTGTCCGGAAGTTTTCCGGAGAAAGGCAGTATTCGCCGTCTCCGTGGTCTTGGTCCTCGCACTGCTTCCGGCCCTCGGCGCCTGCGGCCCCGCCCCGGCCGGGCCCGGCCTCCCGTCGCCTCACCCGGTGAAGGTCCCGGGGACGCCCGGAGCCTCCGGGACCTCAGGAGCGCCCGGAGGCCCCGGGATCTCGGGAACGCCCGGGGTTCCCGGGACCTCGGGGACGCTCGGAGCCCCGGGAACGGCGCCGTCGGAGACGTGGCCGCCTGGGACGCGGCCGCCGGTGACCGGCGCGCCGGGGACGTGGCCGCCGGGGTCCGTCGGGACCGCCGGGGCCATCGGCCCGCCGTACCCGCCTCCGCCTGCGACGTCCTGCGCGGCCACCGCCATCCTCGTCCCGACCTGCGGGGCGTGGTGGGGCATCGCGCCGGAGGTCTTCACCGGGAGGTCCCCGGCGCGGGCGCTGGAGCGGGCCGAGGCCCGCGTGGGCCGCCGGGCCGGCATCGTGCACGTCTACCACCGGGGCGCGGAGCTGTTCCCCACCGCCGGGGAACGCTCGATCGCCGCCGGTCCCGGTGGCCCGCGGCTGCTGCTGGTCAACTGGAAGCCGTCCTTCGACCGCACCTGGGCCGAGATCGCCCGGGGCGCGCTGGACCGGCGGATCGACCGGCTGGCCGGGCACATCAGGCGGACCTTCCCCGGCAGGTTCTTCCTGACCGTCCACCATGAGCCGGAGAACGACGTGCGCGAGGAGCCCGGTTCGGGGATGACCGCCGCCGACTACGCGGCGATGTTCCGGCACGTGGTGACGCGCCTGCGTGAGCGGGGGGTGCGCAACGCGGTCACCGTCATGACCTACATGGGCGCGCCCAACTGGGCCGTCGCGCCGTGGTTCACGCGGCTCTACCCCGGCGACGACGTGATCGACTGGGTCGCCCTGGACCCCTACCTGGACCCCTCGGCCGGGAGCCGGACGGGCTCTCCCGCCGGATCGGACCCCTTCCCTGGAACGGGCCCTTCCCCCGGGACGGGCGGCTTTGCCGGGCTGGTTGACCGGACGCGCCCGGACGCCGCCGGCTGGCCCGGGTTCCACCGCTGGATGCGGTGGCGCTTCCCGGACAAGCCGATCATGCTCGCCGAGTGGGGCGTGTTCGAGCGCCCCGGCATGCCCGGCGCCAAGGCGGCGTTCTTCGCCGCGGTCCGCCGGGAGATGCGGCTCTATCCGCAGATCAAGGCGCTGGTGTACTTCGACTCACCGCGCGCGCCGCGCGGCGACACCCGCTTCGACGCCACCGCCGACGCGGCCCGTGCCTTCACCGGCCTCGTCCACGATCCCTACCTCGGCGCCACCCCGGTGCCGCAGGAGTGACCAGCCCGCGGCCCCGGCGGCCACCGCCCCGGCGAGGATCCACAGCAGGGCGGCGTTGCCCACGCCGAGGAGCTTCAGCGCCGAGGCCAGCAGCACCACCGCGAGGATCGCCCGGATCACCCCGCCGGGGGCCCGGGAGGAGATCCGCGCGCCGAGATAGACGCCGGGGATCGAGCCGGCCAGCAGCGAGGTGGTGAGGTCGAGCTGGAAGTCGCCGAACAGCAGGTGACCCAGGGCGGCCGAGGCGACCAGCGGCACGGCCTGGACGAGGTCGGTGCCGACGAGCTGGTTGGACTTCAGCGCCGGGTAGAGGGCGAGCAGCGCCACGATGATCAGCGAGCCGGATCCCACGGAGGAGATGCCGACCACGATTCCACCGATCGTACCGACCAGTAAGGTCGGGATTGGGCGCACGACGATGGACCCCAGGTCCGCCGAGACGGGCCCTTCGCGCCGCGCCATCCACGCCTTGGCGACCAGGCCCGCGACGGCCAGCAGCAGCGCGACGCCCAGGGCGTACTTGATCGTCTGCTGGATCGCCTCGCCGTCCCCGAACGCGCGGGCCACCAGCACCCCGCAGAACGCGCCCGGCACCGACCCGGCGCACAGCCAGCCGACGAGCCGCAGGCTGACCGTGCCGCGCCGCAGGTGGACGATCCCGCCCACCGGCTTCATCACGGCCGAGGCGACGAGGTCGCTGGAGACGGCGGCCAGCGGCGGAACGTTGAAGAACAGCATCATCATCGGCGTCATCAGCGCGCCGCCGCCCATGCCGGTCAGGCCGACGATGATCGCGACGAGGAAGGAACCGAGGGCCAGGGGGATGTCGATGTCCATGAGTCGCTCACCACTCCTCGCTCGGGGCCCTCAGCGGACCCACCCTCCACGGACCAGCGGATCGAGCACCCGGCCGACGGCGTCCTCGACGGAGACGCCGGTGGTGTCGATGACCAGGTCGGCGTCGTCGGGCTCCTCGTAGGGGTCGGAGACGCCGGTGAACTCGGGGATCAGCCCGGCGCGCGCCCTGGCGTACAGCCCCTTGCGGTCGCGCCGCTCGCACTCCTCCAGCGGCGTCGCCACGTGGACGAGCAGGAAGTCGGCGCCGACGTCCTCGACCATGGCGCGGACCTCGGCGCGGGTCGCGGCGTACGGTGCGATGGGGGCGCAGATCGCCAGTCCGCCGTGCCGGGCGACCTCGGCGGCGACGAACCCGATCCGGCGGATGTTGAGGTCGCGGTCCTGGCGGGAGAAGCTCAGCCCCGCCGACAGCAGGCGGCGCACCACGTCGCCGTCGAGGTAGGTCACCGTACGGCTGCCGCGCTCCAGGAGCGCGTCGCGCAGCCCCCGGGCGACGGTGGACTTGCCCGATCCGGACAGGCCGGTGAAGAAGACCACGAGCCCGCGGCGGTGCGGCGGGCCGGGGATGGTCACCGGCTCGGGACCGGCCAGGTGCTCGGCGGCGCCGTACGCCTCGGCCACCCGCTCGCGCAGCTCCAGGTCGACGGCCGCCTCCTCGCGGGGCGCGAGCGGCACCGCGGCCACGAGCGTGCCCTCCGGCAGCAGGTCGCGGGCGCGCAGCGCGGCGCGGACCACCGCGGGCCCGCCCTCGCCGAACACCAGGGGCAGCAGCAGGACGACCGCGTCCAGCTCCCGGGCGACGGCCCGGATCTCCTCCAGGTCGTCGAGCGGGCCGCGCATGGTGACGGCCAGCGCCGGCCGTCCGGCCAGCTCCTTGCGGACCTCCTCCGGCGTACGGCGCAGCCGGGCGAACGGCCCGTGCTCGGCCGCGCCCAGTGCCTCCACCGGCCCGGCGGCCAGGCCGTCGCGCCGCTCGGTGACGGTCAGCGCGGCCAGCGCGGCGCCCTCGGGGTCGCGGAGCGTGACGCGGTCGCCGGGGGCGGCCGGGTGGTCGCCGGGAAGGGCGAGGGTGACGGGCGCCGGCCACGGCGTGCCGTCGGCCAGCGTGCCGTGCCCGGCCACCGCGTGCGCGTCGGCCGGTCCCATGAAGCCGGTGAGCGGGTGGAACGCGCCCGAGAGCAGCAGCTCCAGGTCGGCCAGCTCGCGGGCGTCGGGGGTGTGCTCGTGCGCCGCCGTCTCCGCTGTCTCCGCCGTCATCTCCCCGCCATCCCCACGGCCTTGCTCCCTAATCCCGATCGACTTAGTCGGATTTCATCAGCTTACTCACAACCCGAGCGCCCGCACCAGCCCGCGGCCGGTCAGATCACCCGGGCGAAGTGGCTGTGCGGGTTGCGGATGACCATGATGATCTCATCGTGCGAGGCCGGGAACCTGCCCCTTGAGAGCTTCTCCACCGCGGAGCAGGCGAAGGCCGCCAGGCCCGCCATCCGCCCCCGCAGCGCCGGGCCGCTCCGCTGCGAGGCGTCGTCGGTGACCATCAGTCCCCGCGTCAGGCAGAAGGAGTGCATCCCCTGGCGGGACGTGACCGGCCGGTAGCGGGCCGGCAGCGGCCCCACGGCGTCCTTCGGGGCGAACCTGCGCCACAGCAGCCGCCGCAGCGGCGCGGGCAGCAGCCGGTCGCACGCGCCGTAGGCCGAGGACCGGTCGCGCATCCGCACCAGCAGCAGCCCGCCCGGGCGCAGGCCGGTCAGCAGCCGGTCGAGCACCAGCTCGGGATGGTCCAGCCGTTCCAGCAGGAAGGGCACGTGCACGACGTCGAACGCCCGCGGCGGCACCGGCACCGTCCGCAGGTCGCCGAGCGTCCAGGAATCGAGATCCTTGCGGGCGGAGGTGCTCTCGCGCAGCACCGGAAGATCCTCGTCGATCCCGGTGACGCGCGCCTCGACCCGCTCCAGATCCAGTGGCTCTGGCCGGCCGCACCCGGCCACCAGGACGTCGAGCCGCCGCCCCGGCAGCCCCGCCCACTGCTCGCGGATGCGCCGACCGAACATGTCGTCATGACCGACGACCGACCGTACCTCAGACATGTCACCGAGAGTAGTCAACACATGACGATTCGCCGTGCATTTACCACTCTCGACGGGGGACCGGCGTGTGCAAGTAGCCTTGGGGCATCACCCCCGCGCCCGCCGGCCGGGGGCAGTCGTGTTTTCCATCGTGTTGCCATCGTGGGGCTGTGGGCGAAACTGATGAGCCTTTCCGGACTGCTTGACCTCGTCGTCTCCGAGCCGAAGCTGGCCTCCGCGCTGGAGGGCGTGCGCGCGGGGGACCTCTCCGACGTGCCGCTGGTCGCTCCGCCGGCGCTGCGGCCGTTCGCGGTGGCCGCGCTGGCCCGCGACGGCGCCGAGGGGGGCGGACGCGCCGTGCTCGCGGTGACCGCCACCGGCCGCGAGGCCGAGGACCTCGCCGCCGCCGTCGCGAGCCTCCTCGACCCGGCCACGGTCGCGGTCTTCCCGGCCTGGGAGACGCTGCCGCACGAGCGGCTGTCGCCGCGCAGCGACACGGTGGGCCAGCGGCTGGCCGTACTGCGCAGGCTGACGCACCCGGTCGAGGGCGACCCCGCCGCGGGCCCGCTACACGTGATCGTCGCGCCGGTCCGCGCGGTGCTCCAGCCGATCGTGCGCGGCCTGGGCGACCTCTCACCGGTACGGCTGCGCGCCGGCGACGACGCCGACCTCGACCAGGTCGTCGCGCGGCTCGTGGAGAACGGCTACAACCGCGTCGACATGGTCGAGAAGCGCGGCGAGGTGGCCGTCAGGGGCGGCCTGCTGGACGTCTTCCCGCCGACCGAGGAGCACCCGCTGCGGCTGGAGTTCTGGGGCGACTCGGTGGAGGAGATCCGCTGGTTCAAGGTCGCCGACCAGCGGTCGCTGGAGGTGGCCGAGGAGGGGCTGTTCGCCGCGCCCTGCCGCGAGCTGCTGCTGACCGCCGACGTGCGCGACCGCGCCCGCGAGCTGGCGGAGAGCCACCCGGCGCTCGCGGAGATCCTCGACCAGCTCGCCGACGGCGTCGCCATGGAGGGCATGGAGGCGTTCGCGCCGGTCCTGGCCGGGGAGATGGACCTGCTGGTGGACCACCTGCCGGCCCGGTCGGCGGTGTTCGTCTGCGACCCGGAGCGCATCCGGGGCCGCGCCGACGACCTGGTGCGCACCAGCCAGGAGTTCCTGGAGGCCTCCTGGATCAACGCCGCCTCAGGCGGCGAGGCGCCGATCGATCTGGGGGCGGCGGCGTTCCGCACCCTGGAGGACGTCCGCGAGCGGGCCGGGCAGCTCGGCCAGCCGTGGTGGTCGATCGCGCCGTTCGGCGCCGGCGCGGACGGCGGGCCGGAGGACCCGGCGGGGGCGGTCCCGGACGGCGGGGCGGTGGTCCTGCCCGCGCGCGAGGCCGAGTCCTACCGCGGCGACACCCAGCGGGCGCTGAGCGACATCAAGGGCTGGCTGGACCAGGACAAGGTCGTCGTGCTGCTCAGCGAGGGGTACGGCCCCGCCGAGCGGATGGCCGAGCTGCTGCGCGGCGCGGACATGCCCGCCCGCCTGGAGCGCGACCTGGGCCACCGGCCGGAGCCGGGGGTCGTGCACATCAGCACCGGCCTGGTCGAGCACGGCTTCGTCAACTCCTTCCTGGCCGTGCTGACCCACCTGGACCTGGTCGGCCAGAAGGCGTCCACCAAGGACATGCGGCGCCTGCCGTCCAAGCGCCGCAACATGGTCGACCCGTTGCAGCTCAAGGTCGGCGACCACGTCGTGCACGAGCAGCACGGCGTGGGCCGCTACGTGGAGATGGTGCAGCGGACCGTGCAGGGCGCCACCCGCGAGTACCTCGTCATCGAGTACGCCAAGGGCGACCGCCTCTACGTCCCCACCGACCAGCTCGACGAGGTCACCCGCTACGTCGGCGGCGAGTCGCCCACCCTGAACCGGATGGGCGGCGCCGACTGGGCCAAGGCCAAGACCAAGGCGAAGAAGGCCGTCAAGGAGATCGCCGGGGAGCTGATCCGCCTCTACTCGGCCCGGATGGCCTCGCCCGGCCACGCGTTCGGCTCCGACACGCCCTGGCAGCGCGAGATGGAGGACGCCTTCCCCTACGCCGAGACCGGCGACCAGCTCGAAGCCATCGACGAGGTCAAGCGCGACATGGAGCGCGGCGTCCCCATGGACCGGCTGATCTGCGGCGACGTCGGCTACGGCAAGACCGAGATCGCGGTGCGCGCGGCGTTCAAGGCCGTGCAGGACGGCAAGCAGGTGGCGGTGCTGGTGCCCACCACGCTGCTGGTCCAGCAGCACCTGTCCACCTTCGCCGAGCGCTTCTCCGGCTTCCCGCTGAACGTGCGGCCGATGTCGCGCTTCCAGACCGACTCGGAGATCTCCGCGACCGTCGAGGGCATGCGCGACGGCACGGTGGACGTGGTGATCGGCACCCACCGGCTGTTCTCCCCGGAGGTCAGGTTCAAGGACCTCGGCCTGATCATCATCGACGAGGAGCAGCGGTTCGGCGTCGAGCACAAGGAGGCCATGAAGCACCTGCGGACCCAGGTCGACGTGCTGGCCATGTCCGCCACGCCGATCCCGCGCACCCTGGAGATGGGCCTGACCGGCATCCGCGAGATGTCGACGATCCTCACCCCGCCGGAGGAGCGCCACCCCATCCTGACCTTCGTCGGCCCCTACGACGAGCGGCAGATCGGCGCGGCGATCCGGCGCGAGCTGATGCGCGACGGCCAGGTCTTCTTCGTGCACAACCGCGTCTCCAGCATCGGCAAGGTCGCCGCGAGGCTGCGCGAGCTGGTGCCCGAGGCCAGGGTCGCCATCGCGCACGGCCAGATGCAGGAGCACCAGCTTGAGAAGATCATGGTGGGCTTCTGGGAGCGCGAGTTCGACGTGCTCGTCTGCACCACGATCGTCGAGTCCGGGCTCGACGTGCCCAACGCCAACACGCTGATCGTGGACCGGGCCGACAACTACGGCCTGTCCCAGCTGCACCAGCTGCGCGGCCGGGTCGGCCGGGGCCGCGAGCGCGGCTACGCCTACTTCCTGTACCCGCCGGAGAAGCCGCTCACCGAGACCGCCCACGAGCGGCTGGCCACCATCTCCCAGCACACCGAGATGGGCGCGGGCATGTACGTGGCGATGAAGGACCTGGAGCTGCGCGGCGCGGGCAACATTCTCGGCGCCGAGCAGTCCGGATTCATCGCCGGCGTCGGCTTCGACCTCTACGTCCGGATGATGGCCGAGGCCGTCCAGGAGCAGAAGGCCAAGCTGTCCGGCGTGCCGGCCGAGGAGGCCGAGCGGCCGGAGGTCAAGGTCGAGCTGCCCGTCAACGCCCACATCCCGCACGACTACGTCACCTCCGAGCGGCTGCGCCTGGAGGCGTACAAGCGGATCGCCGCCGTCGCCTCCGACGCCCAGATCGCCGCGGTGCGCGACGAGCTCGTCGACCGGTACGGCAGGCCGCCCCAGCCGGTGGAGAACCTGCTGGAGGTCGCCCGCTTCCGGATCCGCGCCCGTACGGCCGGCCTGACCGAGGTCGCCCTGCAGGGCCAGAACATCAGGTTCGCCCCGGTGGACCTGAGGGATTCCCAGCAGGTGCGGCTGCAGCGCCTCTACCCCAAGGCGCTGCTGAAGCAGGCGGCCGGCATGCTGCTGGTGCCCGTCCCCAAGACCCGGCCGCTCGGCGGGCAGCCGCTGCGCGACCTGGACCTGCTGAAGTGGTGCGGCGACCTGGTCCAGGCGATGTTCCTGGAGGGCGCTCCGAAGTCGTAGCGGGTTCCTGGAGGGCGCTCCGAAGCCGTAGCGGCGGCGGACCCCCGGGGGAGCACCCGCCGGGGGCCGTCCCGGGGGCGCGTAGCGGTAAGGTAAGCGACGTTTGTCGTGAAGGGACTGTCTGTGAAGTCGACTCGAGTTCGCGTCATCCTGGCGGTCATCGCCACCGGTGTCGCTCTGACGGCCTGCTCCCCCTCGCAGGTCGGCGCCGCCGCCGTCGTGGGCGGTGACCGGATCAGCTCCGGCGAGCTGGACCGCAACGTCCGGGAGTACGAGGCCGCGCTGACCAAGTCGGGCCTGTCCGCGGCGCAGCTGCAGTTCCCCGGCAGCGTCCCGCAGGTGGTGCTCTACCAGCTCGCCACCGCCAGGCAGTACACCAAGGTCGCCGAGAAGAACGGCGTCACGGTCACCGACGGCGAGGTCGACCAGGCGATCAACGCCCAGGGCGGCGCCGACCAGTACGGGCAGCAGCTCCTGCAGCAGGCCGTGGCGCCGTCGCAGGCGCGCGCCTACACCCGGGCGAGGCTGATGATCACCAAGCTCATGGCCAAGTACGGCGGCGGCGCCGACCAGGAGGCCCTGCAGCGCGGCCAGCAGCGGGTGGTCGAGGACCTGAAGTCCGTGCGGATCGAGTGGAACCCGCGGTACGGCAAGATCAACGCGCAGCCGAGCCAGGAGCAGCCGCAGATCTTCACGGCCGAGGACCGCTTCGGCAAGGCGCCGGAGGCCGCGCCCGTCCAGTGACGTGGCCCCGCCGGGCTCCGGCTCGGCGGGATGAGCCCCGCCCCGGGGCCCGGACACGCGGGCGCCCCGCGCCGGGGCTCGTGACCGCGGTCCGCGGCGGTCCCGCCCGGGGCCCGGCGGCGGTGCGGGCCGCGCCGTGAACGCCGGATAACCTCGGGGACATGCCCCTGATCGTCGTCACCACCTCGCCCCGGGTCGCGCCGGGGCTGCTCAGCCGGCGCGCCTGGCAGGTCCTCCAGGAGGGCCCGGTGCTCACCCAGGCGGCCGGTCACCCGCTCCTGCCCTACCTCGCCGAGGCCGGGATCGCCGTCGAGGTCGTGACCGCCGACCCCGCCGCCCTGGTCAGGAGGGCGCAGGGCGAGGACGTCGTGTGGCTGGAGGCCGACGAGGCGCTGATGCGCTCGGTCGGCCACGCCGCGCTGGCGCTCGACGAGCCGCCGCTGATCGAGGTCGTCCCGGGCTCCTACGACCTGCCGGGGGCCCGGCTGCTGGACCTGGTGTCGGTGATGGACCGGCTGCGGACCGGCTGCCCGTGGGACGCGAAGCAGACCCACGAGTCGCTGGTGCCGTACCTCCTCGAAGAGGCGTACGAGGTGCTGGAGACCATCGAGGAGGGCGACCACGCGGCCCTGCGCGAGGAGCTGGGCGACCTGATGCTCCAGGTGGTGTTCCACGCCCGCGTCGCCCGCGACCGCCCGGACGCCGAGGGCGGCTTCGACATCGACGACGTGGCCGACGCGATCGTCGCGAAGCTGGTCCGGCGCCACCCGCACGTCTTCGCCGACGTCAGGGTCGAGGGCGCCGAGGAGGTCAGCGACAACTGGGAGGTCATCAAGGCCGCCGAGCGCGCGGCGAAGAACGCCGGTGACGCGGGGTCGGTCCTGGACGGCGTCCCGATGGGCCAGCCCGCGCTCTCCCTCGCCGCCCAGCTCCTGCGGCGCGCCGACCGCGCCGGCGCCCCCGCCGCCCTCGAAGCCCCCGCCGCTCCCGAAGCCCCGGCCGGGACCGGACCCGCCGGAGCCGAGCCCGCCGCGGCCGGAGGCGACCTCGGCGCCCGGCTCTTCGCACTGGTACGGCAGGCGCACGAGGCCGGTCTCGATCCCGAGGCCGAGCTGCGCGCCGCGGCCCGCGCCTACCGCGACCGGGTCCGCACCTGGGAGACGAGGGAGACGCGGCACGAAGGAGACGAGGGAGACGGGTGACGAGGGCCGCCGTACCGGTGGGTAGGACGGCGGTCGCCGTGTCGCGGGGCGGGTCTCGGTAGGCTTCTGCGGCAAACTGTCCTGCGACTTTAGGAGTGCTTCGTGGCTTCCATCGAGGGCGTCACCGCTCGCGAGATCCTTGACTCCCGGGGCAACCCGACGGTCGAGGTCGACATCCTGCTGGACGACGGCAGCCAGGGCCGGGCCGCGGTGCCGAGCGGCGCGTCCACCGGCCAGTTCGAGGCCGTGGAGCTGCGCGACGGCGACGAGCGCTTCGGCGGCAAGGGCGTCGAGAAGGCCGTCCTCGGCGTGACCGACGAGATCGCCGACGAGATCGTCGGGTTCGACGCCGCCGAGCAGCGCACCATCGACCAGGTCATGATCGACCTGGACGGCACGCCGAACAAGTCCCGTCTGGGCGCCAACGCGATCCTGGGCGTCTCCCTGGCCGTGGCCAAGGCCGCCGCCGACAGCGCCGAGCTGCCGCTGTTCCGCTACCTCGGCGGTCCCAACGCGCACCTGCTGCCCGTGCCGATGATGAACATCCTCAACGGCGGCGCGCACGCCGACACGAACGTGGACATCCAGGAGTTCATGATCGCGCCGATCGGGGCGGAGACCTTCCGCGAGGCCGTGCGGATGGGCACCGAGGTCTACCACGCGCTCAAGGCGGTGCTGAAGGAGAAGGGCTACGCCACCGGCCTGGGCGACGAGGGCGGCTTCGCGCCGAACCTGCCGTCCAACCGCGACGCGCTGGACCTCATCCTGGTCGCGATCGAGAAGGCCGGCTACACGCCGGGCGAGGACGTCGCGCTGGCCCTCGACGTGGCCGCCTCGGAGTTCCACGAGAACGGCGTCTACACCATCGACGGCAAGGGGATGTCGGCCACCGAGCTGATCGCCTTCTACGAGGACCTCGTCGCGAACTACCCGCTGGTCTCCATCGAGGACCCGCTGGACGAGAGCGACTGGGAGGGCTGGAACGCCATCACGAAGGCCCTCGGCGACAAGGTGCAGCTCGTCGGCGACGACCTGTTCGTCACCAACCCCGAGCGGCTGGCCCGCGGCATCGCCGAGGGCACCGCCAACGCGCTGCTGGTCAAGGTCAACCAGATCGGCACCCTGACCGAGACCCTCGACGCGGTGGACCTGGCCCACCGCAGCGGCTACCGCTGCATGATGAGCCACCGCTCCGGCGAGACCGAGGACACCACCATCGCCGACCTCGCCGTGGCGACCAACTGCGGCCAGATCAAGACGGGCGCCCCGGCCCGCTCCGACCGCGTGGCCAAGTACAACCAGCTCCTGCGCATCGAGGAGCTTCTCGACGACGCCGCCCGCTACGCGGGTCGCGCCGCTTTCCCGAGGTTCCAGGGGTAGGTTCGCCTGTACGGCTTGCGCCCGGTTTGCCGGGGCACTGGCCGTACGCGAGGCAGGCCGGCCCCGCGGTCCTCACGCGAGGCCGGCCGTACGGACCCCGAGGGGCCCGGGGTGACGAGAGGCGGGTGGGTGTGTTGGCGAGACGGCCGCAGCTGACGGGGCGGGCCGCGGTGCTGGCGGTCGTGGTGTGCGCGATCGCGATGAGCCTCGCCTACCCGATCAGGGAGTACGTCGCGCAGCGCCGCCAGATCGCCCAGCTGGAGCAGGAGCAGGCCAGGGAGCAGGCCGCGATCAAGGCTCTGGACGACCGTCACCGGCGGCTCCTGGACCCCGGTTACATCAAGAAGGCGGCCAGGGAGCGGCTCTTCTACTGCGACCCCGGGCAGAAGTGCTACGTCGTGATGGGCGACGACCGCGCGGAGGACCGGCGGAAGAGCGCGGCGGGGACGAAGAAGGACGTGAAGGCGCCCTGGTACGAGACCCTGTGGCAGTCGGTCGAGGCGGCCGACACCGGCCGGGGCCGGAAGGCGGCCGGGGCCGGGGGATGACCCCGATACCCTTGGTGTCGTCTTTCTCAGGGGGTGTCACGGTGGTGGACGATCGCGATGTGGCGGCGGTGGAGCGGCAGCTCGGCCGGACGCCGCGTGGCCTGCGGGCGGTGGCGCACCGCTGCCCGTGCGGGCTGCCCGACGTGGTGGAGACCGCGCCGCGGCTGCCCGGCGGGTCGCCGTTCCCGACGCTGTTCTACCTCACCTGCCCGAAGGCGGCATCCGCCATCGGGCGGCTGGAGACCTCCGGCCTGATGCGCGACATGCAGGCCAGGCTCGCCGACGACCCCGAGCTCGCCCGCGCCTACCAGGCCGCCCACGACGACTACGTCGCGCGCCGCGACGAGGCCGCCGTCGCGGACGGCCTCGATCCGCTGCCCAGGGACATGCAGAGCACCGGGGGCATGCCCGCCCGGGTCAAGTGCCTGCACGCCCTGGTCGCGCACGAGCTGGCGGTGCCGGGGAGCAACCCCTTCGGCCGCGAGGCGCTCGACGCGCTCGAAGCGCTCGGCGGGTGGTGGGCCGACGGGCCGTGCTGCCCCGCCCCCGAGTCCGGGCACGGAGCGGCCCCCGCCCCGACCACCGAACAGGAGACCCCTTGACCCGCGTCGCCGCGATCGACTGTGGCACCAACTCCGTCCGCCTGCTGGTCGCGGACGTCGCCCACGACACCCTGACCGACGTGGACCGGCGGATGGAGATCGTCCGGCTCGGGCAGGGCGTGGACGAGACCGGCCGGCTCGCCCCCGAGGCGCTGGAGCGCACGTTCGCCGCGATGCGCGGTTACGCCGGGCTCATCGAGCGGCACGGCGCGTCGGCGGTCCGCGTGGTGGCCACCAGCGCGACGAGGGACGCCGCCAACCGGCAGGACTTCGTGGACGGCGTGCGCGACATCTTCGGGGTGGAGCCCGAGGTGATCACGGGCGCCGAGGAGGCGCAGCTGTCCTTCGACGGCGCCACCCATGACCTCTCGCGCCTCTCGCCCGAGACGGGACTGCCGTGCCCGGAGGGCACCCGCCCGCCGTACCTGGTGGTGGACATCGGCGGCGGTTCCACCGAGTTCGTGGTCGGCTCGACGCACGTGGAGGCCGCGCTGTCGGTGGACGTCGGCTGCGTGCGGCTGACCGAGCGGCACCTGCGAGACGCGGGTGACCCGCCGTCCGCCGAGGTGGTCGAGGCGCTGGCGGCCGATGTCGACGACGCGCTCGACCGGGTGTCCGGCGAGGTCCCGGTCGAGCGGGCGCTCACATTGGTGGGGCTCGCCGGATCGGTGACGACGGTGGCGGGAATGGCGCTCGGCCTTCCGGAATATGATCCGCGGAAAATTCATCATTCGCGGATTCCGGCGGCGCGGGTTCATGAGATCTCCGCGCGGTTGCTGGAGATGACACATGATGAGCGGGCGGCGGTCCCGGTCATGCATCCCGGCCGGGTCGATGTCATCGTCGCCGGCGCGCTCATCCTCGACCGCGTCATGGAGCGGTACGGGTTCGCGGAGGTCGTGGTCAGCGAACGCGACATTCTGGACGGAATCGCCTGGTCTATCGCTAAACCTGGCAAAAGCATGTGAAACCACTACAGACCCTAGACAATTCTCCTATTGATGGAGTATTGAGGGGCCTTTCCGTTTATGGTTAGGTAAAGAAGCTTTAGTGAGGCTTTGCCGTGGGGCCCGGCACAGCTGTGCCGGGGCGGCAACCGTCTCCGAAGCGCTCTTCATGTTCCTAACGAACGGAGCAACCCCTCATGTCCGGACTAGCACGCAAGCTAGCCGTCCTGAGCGCCGGTACGGCCATGCTGGCGACCATGACGGCCGGACTGCTGGCCTCGCCCGCAGCGGCGGCCAGCGGTTCCACTCAGGCGCGGGCCTCGGCGGCCCACAGCGCCCCGAAGGCCGCGGTGTCGGTCGGCAGGCCCAAGGCCTCCCCGTCGAAGACCACCGACTGCCCCGTCAAGGTGACCTTCTCCTCGAAGATCAAGGTGAAGGCCTACGGCGGCAGGACGACCGTCGCCTACCGCTGGCTGCGCGGTGACGGCTCCAAGAGCGGCATCAAGAAGATCTCCATCAAGGGCAAGGGCGTCAAGTACATCGGCGTCAAGGAGTCCGCCAGCTTCAAGGGCGGTGACCTCAGGAGCTGGAACTCGGTCCAGGTCCTGTCGCCGCGCAAGGTCACCTCGGCCAAGGGCTACTTCACCATCGCCTGCGGTGAGGACAACGGCGACGGCGGCAAGGAAGAGGTCGTCAAGCCTCGTCCCCGTCACTGGACCTCCGCCCGCGTCTGGGTGGACGAGGGCGACTGCAAGGCCGTCGCGATCGGCCGGATCAGCACCTCGCGTGACCGCTGGGTGCGCTACCAGTGGGTCGTCAACGGCCACGTCGTCGACCGCGACTCGGTCTACGTGAACGGCTCGCGCCGCGTCTACCAGGTGATCAAGCCGGGTCACGACCTTCGCGGCCAGGTGCGGCTGGAGATCCTCGGCTACCGCGGCGCGTCGGACGGCGCCTACTTCAGGATCCACTGTGAGGACCACTCGCCGAGGGTGAGCGCCTCCGTGGACGCCCCGGCCGACTACTCCGGCAGCTGCCCGGTCACCCGTACCTTCTCCGGCACCATCCGCGTCTCCGACGCCGACGGTCCGGTGCGGTACCGCTGGATCCGCGACGGCGTCGCCGGCTCCTGGGAGACCGTCTCCTTCTACGGCCACGGCGCGCAGAGCCGTACCGTGACCGACTCCTGGAAGGCGTCGGAGTCCGGCACCGCCAGGCGCGCGATCGACATCGCGGGCGGCCCGACCTCCGGCACCGCCTCGGCCAAGGTCGCCTGTGAGGCGGCCCCCGAGGCCAAGGCGTACATCTCCGGCGTCTCGGCCGAGCAGAAGGCGGGCACCTGCCCGGCGGCCACGGTCAGCGGCACCGGCAAGATCTACGCGACCGGTGCGATCACGGTCAAGTACGTCTGGAGCGTCAACGGCTCCGACGTGAAGTCGGGCGAGCTGACCTTCACCGGTGCCGGCGAGCAGACGGTGTCCTTCACCGCCGACTCCAGCGGCACGAAGGCCGGCAGCGCCAAGCTGTCGATCGTCGGCGGCGGCAACTCGTCGGCCGAGTACAAGGCGGTCTGCGAGGCGTAGTCACGCGCCCGGCCGGATCCGGGCGGGCGGCGTGGGAACCTGACGCCCGCCCGGACGGGTCCGAGTGAGAACGAGAGAGGAAGGCGGCGTCCGCGCTCAGCGGACGCCGCCTTTCCGTGTCCGCCTTTCCGTGTCCGCCTTTCCGTGTCCGCCTTCCGTGCCCGGTCTCCCGTTCCCACGCCCGTCCCCCCGTTCCCGTGCTCGTCTCTCGTGTCCCGTCCGCCGTTCCGGTCCTGGGCACCCCCTTCCGTCGGGCACCATCGAAGGCATGACCTGTGTTCCTCCCGGATCCGGCTGGCCGGGTGACCCGGCCCTGCCCGGCACCCCCGTCGCCCACGACGCCGCCGAGGTGGCCGAGCTGGCCCGGACGAGCGGCACGCTCGCCGAGCTGACGGCCCGGCAGTCGGTCTGCCGGGCCTGCCCGCGTCTGGTGGACTGGCGGGAGGAGGTCGCGGCGGTCAAGCGGCGGGCGTTCGCCGGGGAGACCTACTGGGGCAGGCCCATCGCGGGCTGGGGCGAGGAGAGGCCCGGGATCCTCATCGTCGGGCTGGCGCCGGCGGCGCACGGCGGCAACCGCACCGGCCGGATCTTCACCGGCGACCGCAGCGGCGACTGGCTGTTCGCCTCGCTGTACCGCAACGGCCTCGCCGCCCAGGAGACCAGCGTCCACGCCGGTGACGGGCAGCGGCTCATCGGGGCGCGCATGGTGGCCGCCGTACGGTGCGCCCCGCCCGCGAACAAGCCCGACCCGGCGGAGCGGGCGGCGTGCTTCCCGTGGCTGGCAGAGGAGATCGCGATGGTCGCCGGCAGCGTGCGGGTGGTGGTCGCGCTGGGCGGTTTCGCCTGGCAGGCGGTCTGGCCGGCGCTGCGGGAGGCCGGGTACGACCTGCCGCGTCCGCGGCCGGCCTTCGGGCACGGCGCCGAGGTGGAGATCTCCCGGGACGGCGCCCCCGCCCACCTGCTGGGGTGCTACCACCCGAGCCAGCAGAACACCTTCACCGGCAGGGTCACCGCGGCCATGCTCGACGCCCTCTTCGCCCGGGCGGACGCGCTGAGTAAGTTGTGAAGTCAATCACAAACGGATAATTTCTCGCCCTCATGGGCGAGATGCGTAGTTTTTCCGGGTCGATCTGAGAAGATCCTCAAGTTTTGCCCCACCCGCAGTGGCATCATCCCACGAATCGACGTAAGCTTGTGAAAGCTTTCACAAAGCCAAGGATAAGGATGGCGCCGAAGTGAACCGCAACTCCAAGCACATCGTGGTCGTCGGTGGGGGCTACGTCGGCCTCTACACCGTGCTGCGCCTGCAGCACACGCTCCGCAAGGAACTGCGCGACGGCAGCGTGCGGATCACCGTCCTCACCCCCGAGTCGTACATGACCTACCAGCCGTTCCTCCCCGAGGCCGCCGCCGGGAACATCTCGCCCCGCCACGTGGTGGTCCCGCTCCGCCGCGTCCTGAACAAGGCGACGATCCTCAACGGCAAGGTCACCAAGATCGACCACGCCTCCAAGAAGGTCACTTTCGCGCCGAACGTCGGCACCGGGCACGAGATCGGCTACGACATCATCGTCATGGCCGCCGGCTCGGTCTCCCGCACGCTCCCCATCCCCGGCCTCGCCGACGCCGCCATCGGCTTCAAGACGATCGGCGAGGCGACCGCGCTGCGCAACCGCGTCCTCGGCCTCCTCGACCGGGCCGAGTCCGACGACGACGAGGAGCTGCGCCGCCGGGCGCTGACGTTCGTCGTGGTCGGCGGCGGCTTCGCGGGCGTCGAAGCACTGGCCGAACTGGAGGACATGTCGCTGGACGCGGTGCGCTACTACCGCAACATCACCCGCGACGACCTCCGCTGGGTCCTGGTCGAGGCGACCGACCGCATCCTTCCCGAGGTCGGCCCCGAGATGGGCAGGTGGACCGCCGAGCAGCTCCGCGAGCGCGGCATCGAGGTCAAGCTCGGCACCCGCCTGGAGTCCTGCGTCGGCGGCCACGTCAAGCTCTCCGACGGAGACGAGTTCGAGTCGGCCACCATCGTGTGGACCGCGGGCGTCAAGCCCAGCCCGGTCGCGAACGCCGGAGACCTGCCGCTGGACGAGCGCGGCCGGATCAAGACCACCACCCGCCTGACGGTGGCCGGCGTCCAGGACGCCTACTCCGCCGGCGACGTGGCGGGCGTCCCCGACGTGACCAACCCCGGCCAGTACTGCGCGCCCAACGCCCAGCACGCCGTACGGCAGGCCAAGGTCCTCGCCGACAACATCACCCGTCAGCTCCACGGGCGGCAGCTCGTCGACTACCGGCACAAGTACGTCGGCTCGGTCGCCGGCCTGGGCCTGCACAAGGGCGTGGCCAACGTCTACGGGCTCAAGCTCCGCGGGCTGCCCGCCTGGTTCATGCACCGGACGTACCACATGTCGCGGATCCCCACCTTCAACCGCAAGGTCCGCGTGGTGGCCGACTGGACCCTGGCGCTGTTCTTCAAGCGGGAGACCGTCTCGCTCGGGGAGCTCCACGAGCCCCGCACCGAGTTCCGTCAGGCCGCGACGACCTGATCGCCGAGGCCCGGACCGCCCCCGCGCGGCGTGCCGGACCACACGACCCGAACCCCCGGCAGGCCCTGTCCCGCCGGGGGTTCTATCGCATACATCGATCATGGTTTGTGTGACGCCTGATACAAAGCTGTGCTCCTCGGATGAGTGGTCCGTTACGTATGATTGCGGCGTCCCCGTAGCCCAACGGCAGAGGCAAACCCCTTAAAAGGGTTGTAGTGAGGGTTCGAGTCCCTCCGGGGGCACTTGCCGATCTTGCCCGCTGCCGTCCCCGGGGCTCCCTGACCGGCCGAGAGGCCACCGGCCCGCCGTCCGGAGATCCGGCGGGGAGGACGGGAACCGCACGGACGACCCGTGCGTTGAGATCTACGGCGGTAGCCGTACGGCCTGCCCGGCGGCGAACGCCGGCCCCGCGCCCGCGGGGCCGGTCCAACGGAGATCAACGTGACACGGCCGGGTGACGGCCGGTCCGATCACTCATCGTGCAGGTCGCAGCGTGGAGGCAGCGATGGAGAGCAGAAACCCGGTATTCCGGCAGGCGAACGCGCAACAGCGAGGCTGGAGCGCGCCGACGCCGACCCCTGACCAGCTTCAGGGAATGTACGACAGGCCGTCGTACGCACCTCCCGCCCAGCGGGCCATGACGATCGACGACGTGGTCGTGCGCGGGTTCATCACGCTCGGCACGCTGGTCGTCTCCGCGGCGGCGGCCTGGGCGCTGAACCTCGGCAACGCCGCCCTGCTGATCGGCGTGATCGTCGGCCTGGTGCTCGGACTGATCGTCTCGTTCAAGCAGAGCACCAACCCCGTGCTGATCCTCGGCTACGCCGTCGCCTACGGTGTGGCCATCGGCGTGGTGAGCCACCTCTACAACGACCTGTACAACGGCATCGTCCTCCAGGCGGTGCTCGGCACGGCCCTGGCCTTCGGCGGCACCCTCGCGGTGTACGCGCTGCGGATCGTCCGGGTCACGCCGAAGTTCACCAAGTTCGTCGTGGCCGCGGGCCTGGCGCTGATGGGCCTCATGCTCGTCAACTGGATCGCCGGTTACTTCATCGCGGGCGGCCTCGGGCTGCGCACCGGCGACGGCCTGCTGTCCTACGCCTTCAGCGTCGCCGCCATCCTGATCGGCTGCTTCTTCCTGCTGCTCGACTTCAACTCGGTGGAGGAGGGCGTGCGGGCCGGCGTCCCCGAGCGGTACTCCTGGCTGATGGCCTTCGGCCTGACGGTCACCCTGGTCTGGCTCTACCTGGAGATCCTGCGCCTGATCAGCTACTTCTCAAGGGACTAGCGCCGCGCCGCGCCGCCGTCCGCCCGAACCCCCGCCGGAGCCCCTCCGGCGGGGGTTCGCGCTTTCCGGGGCCGGAGCCCCGGCAGGGATCCACGCCTCCCGGGGGCTCTCCCGAACGAAGGTTCTTTCCTGTCCGGAAGGGTGATTCTCCTTACGAAGGCTGGGCATGACGGTGAATGACGAGCGAGCAGTGGATGACGAAACGCGGCGGAGCCTTTGCCTGTGAGGGCTTGCCATCCGATGGATCGTGATGCACTGTCGAGCAAAGGAAGCCCTATTCCTGGAGGTGTCCATGTCGTTGAACCACTCACCGGAGACGCAGAGCAAACTGATCGCAAGGGTCCCTGACATCACGGGACGCGCACTCCCAGAGTGGTTCCAGGCCATCGACAACGGCCCGTCCTTCCTCCGTTGCGACGAGCGGGCCAACTGGCTCGCAACAGAGCACGGGCTGACCCACGGCTACGCCGCCGCCATCGTCCACGAGCACGAGCGTCACCGCCGCAGCCGTTACCTGTAGGCCGTCTACCCCAAGCCCGTACCCCGCCCGGGGGTGCGGGCTTGTGTGTGCCCCCCGCATGATGGGGGCATGGATCTTGACAGCGCACGCGACTTCATCCGCGACAACCACCGGGCCGTCCTGCTCACCCGGCACGCCGACGGCCGCCCGCAGATGTCCCCGGTCATCGTGGGTCTCGACATCGACGGCCGGGCCGTCGTCAGCAGCCGGGAGACCGCGGCGAAGGTCCGCAACGCCCGCAGGGACCCGAACGTCGCGCTCTGCGTGACGACCGACGGCTTCTTCGGCCAGTGGATCCAGATCGAGGGGACCGCGGAGATCGTCTCGCTGCCCGAGGCGATGGAGCACCTCATCTCCTACTACCGCGGCATCTCCGGCGAGCATCCCGACTGGGACGACTACCGGATGTCCATGGAGCTCGAACGGCGGGTCGTCATGCGGATCGACCTCACCCGCGCCGGGCCGGACGTGCACGGCTGAGCAGCCGGCTCCGTACGGCCCGGCTCACGCCTTCACGGCCTCATCGGCCGGAGGTCAGCTGAGGCGCTCCAGGACCATGGCCATGCCCTGGCCGCCGCCCACGCACATGGTCTCCAGGCCGATCGAGCGGTCGTGGAACCGCAGGCTGTTGATCAGCGTGGAGGTGATCCGGGCGCCGGTCATGCCGAACGGGTGGCCCACCGCGATGGCGCCGCCGTTGACGTTGAGCCGGTCGAGGTCGATGCCGAGCTCCTGGTAGGACGGGATGACCTGGGCCGCGAACGCCTCGTTGATCTCGACGAGGTCGACGTCGCCGATGGACATGCCCGCCCGCGCCAGGGCCTGCCGGGACGCCTCGACCGGCCCGAGACCCATGATCTCCGGGGACAGGCCGGTCACGCCGGTGGAGACGACCCGGGCCAGGGGGGTGATGCCCAGCTCGGCGGCCTTGGTGTCGCTCATCACGATCACCGCGGCGGCGCCGTCGTTCAGCGGGCAGCAGTTGCCCGCGGTGACCGTGCCGTCGGGACGGAAGACCGGCTTGAGCTGCGAGACCGCCTCGTAGGTGGTGCCCGCCCTGGGGCCGTCGTCCTTGCTCACCACGGTCCCGTCGGGCAGCGTCACCGGGGTGATGTCGGTCTCCCAGAAGCCGTTGGCGATGGCCTTCTCGGCGAGGTTCTGCGAGCGGACGCCGAACTCGTCCTGCTCCTGGCGGGACACGCCCCGCAGCGCGGCGACGTTCTCGGCGGTCTGGCCCATCGCGATGTAGACGTCGGGCAGCGCGTCGTCCTCACGCGGGTCGTGCCAGACGCCGCCCCCGCCCTCGGCGGCCCGCGCCGTACGGGCCTTGGCCTCGTCGAACAGGGGGTTCGCCGTGTCGGGCAGCGAGTCGGAGTTGCCCTTGGCGAAGCGGGAGACGCACTCCACGCCCGCGGAGACGAACACGTCGCCCTCGCCCGCCCTGATGGCGTGCAGGGCCATCCGGGTGGTCTGCAGCGAGGACGAGCAGTAGCGGGTGATCGTGGTGCCGGGCACGCCGTCCAGCCCCAGGAGGGTGGCGACCACCCGGCCCATGTTGTACCCCTGCTCGCCGCCGGGCAGTCCGCAGCCGAGCATCAGGTCGTCGATGGCGGCCGGGTCGAGCTGCGGCACCTTCGCCAGCGCGGCCCTGATGATCTGCGCGGTCAGGTCGTCGGGACGGATGTCCTTGAGGGACCCCTTGAAGGCGCGGCCGATCGGCGAGCGTGCGGTCGCGACGATGACTGCCTCGGGCATGTGGCTCTCCTGGGTTCGTGTGCCTCTCCTCCTGCGGAGGTTACCGCGCGGTAGCCCGAATGCCACGCCCCGGGGCCGCAGAAAACAGAACTTTGTACGGCAGGCGAGCCGCCGGGGCGCGGAGCCGGCCGGCCGTACGCACCGGGGACGGCGCCGGCCGGCTCGGTCGTCCATTCCGGCGCCGAGCCGCCGGCCGCACGCACCGGAGGCCCGGCCGCACGCGCCGGAGGCCCGGCCGCACGCGCCGGAGGCCCGGCCGTATGTGACGGCGGCTCAGCCGTATGTGACGGCGGCTCAGCCGTACATGCCGGGGGCGGTGCCCGTGCCGTCCTCGACGCCGTGCAGGCCGCCCTTCTCGTCACGCCAGATCCGCCAGCCCCCCTGGCTGCCGGTGAACCACGCGGGCGGCGCGCCCGGCCCCCGCGGCGTGACCTTCTCGCCCCTGGCGAGGTCGAACTCGCACAGCGATGCCACCGAGTAGAAGCCGGGGACCTGGTTCCGCAACGCGAGCGGCTTGGGATCGGTTACACAGAAGGACCAGCCGCGCCGCCCGGTGATCTCGCCGGGACGGCCGGTGGCGAGGTCGAAGACCGTGCCCGCCTTGCCGTGCTTGAGGAAACCGAGCGTGTCCATCCGCTCGGGGAAGGCGAGCCACCAGCCGGAGCCGGGGATCCGGTCGGACGGGATCTGGCCGAGGACCCGGCCGCTCTCGGCGTCGAGCCGGGCGAACCCGCCGTACCGGCCCTGCTCGTCGACGGGGCGGACCACCGGCGCGAAACCGGGGCTGCCGCTGGGGTAGACCCGCACCACCGAGGGACGGATCCAGTTGACCGTGCCGTCGGCGATCTTCACGGAGAAGAACCCGAAGGCGGAGAGCTTCTTCGTCGAGGGGACGGTGTACGGCGCGACGTAGCCGACGAGGTTGCCGGAGGTCGCCCCGAACGACCAGCCGCCGGAGAGGTCCACCCCCGCGCCGAGCGGCTGCTCCACCGGCAGCTTCCAGACGAGCTTCCCGGTCCGCAGGTCGCGCGACTCCAGGACGGGGTGCCGGGCCAGGCGCAGCACCACGGCGCGGGAGGCGTCGGACCACTCGACCTCGGCGATCCCGGGCAGCTTCCACAGCACCTTGCCGGTGGCCGGGTCGAGCACGACCATCCGGGCCGTCTCCAGGGCGGTGTTCTCCGGGACGCACACCAGCGCCCCGCACCGCTGCGGCCCGAACGTGGAGTTCAGCGGGCGGGTCCACCGCCGCGCGCCGGTGCGGGCGTCGCGGGCGACGAGCAGGGCGTTCCACCGGCCGCGCCGGAACGGATCGACGGTCACCGCGACGGCCTGCCCGCCGCCGGTCTCGACGAGCGCCGGGGCCGGGACGCCCATCCCCGGCAGCCGGCCCGCCATGGTCGCCGGCTGGGCCCACAGCTTCCGGCCCGACGCGAGGTCGAAGGCGACCGTCTCCAGCGTGCCGCCGGGCAGCAAGGAGGTCGTCGCGGCGACGCCCCCGGCGGAGACGGTACGGCTGACCGCGTTCACCCCGGGGTTGTGCCAGGTGGGGTAGGCGGGGGTGGCCGCTTCGCTGCCGGAGCAGCCGGACAGGGCGCAACCGGACAGGGCCAGGGCTCCGGCGAGCGCCAGGATCGGTTTCGCGGGGGGCCGGATGGCGGGCATTCCACTCCAATGCGTCGAGGCGTGACGGCTTCGACGCGGAGGGTGACCGGAATCAGGCGTCGCGAGGCTGGACCCAGGGACGCCGGCGGAGCATCGTCACCCATCGTCCGTGGGGTCCGGTGGCCCGGCCGGCGACGCGGGTCGCGGAGACCTCGGCGCCGGGCTCCTCCGCGGCCATGGCCGCCGCGAGGTAGATCGACTCGCTGCGCCGCGGCCGCGGCTCGGGCCACAGTCCCAGCGCATTGCCTACAGACGGTAGCACCGCGTAAGCGACCTGTAGGTAGCCTTGGGCAGATGGGTGGTATCGATCGGGCCCGAACATCTCATCCGGGTTCGTGTCGAACTCCGCGCCGAGCATGTCGGCGAAGGCGACGGTCCGTCCGCCGGCCTCGACCACCGCGACCGTCTGCGCGGCGGCGAGCTGGCGGCTCCACCGCCGGGTCACCCAGCGCAGCGGCTGGGCGATCGGCCGGACCGTGCCGAGGTCCGGGCAGGTGCCCACGACCACCTCGGCCCCGGCCTCCCGCAGCCGCCGCACCGCCTTCTGCAGGTGCCGTACGGCCTTCGCGGGCGGCGTCTGCGTGGTGACGTCGTTGGCGCCGATGAAGATGACCGCGACGTCGGGCAGCGCCCGCAGCGCCCGGTCCACCTGGTCGCCCAGATCGACGGAGGCCGCCCCCGACCTCCCCACCACGGTCAGCCGGACCGGCCGCTCGGCGACGCCCGCCAGACCGGAGGCGATCAGCACCGCCGGGGTGTCCGCCGGGTCGGTGGTGCCGAGCCCCACCGAGGTGGAGTCGCCGAGCATCACCATGCGGATCGGCTCGCCGTCGAAGTCGCCGTAGATCCCGTCGGACGGCGGGCCCTCCATGCCGTGCGGCCGGCCGACGAGGCGCCGGGCCACGGCCGCCTCGGTGAACAGCAGCCCGTAGGTGGCCGCGCCGAGCACGGTCAGCCCCCCTCCGCCCACGGCGGCGGCGGCCGCGATGCGCCGCGCGGCCCGTGCGGCTCCCGGTGTCCACATCACGTGGCGTTGCTCCCTCGATACGACACGACGGTAGCGTTGGCCTTGTAAGCAGCCGGCCGAGCCCCGACCACCCATGGGGACCACGGCGTTCCGCACAACAGCTGACAAAGCTATGGTATTTCGAGGTGATCTTCACCGTGCGCGTATACGACTCGCTCGTCGAACTGATGGGCAACACGCCGCTCGTCCGGCTGAACAAGGTGACGGCGGGGGTCCAGGCCCAGGTGCTCGCCAAGGTCGAGTATTTCAACCCGGGCGGTTCGGTCAAGGACCGGATCGCGGTGCGGATGATCGACGCCGCCGAGAAGTCGGGCGAGCTGCGCCCCGGCGGCACCATCGTGGAGCCCACCTCGGGCAACACGGGCGTCGGCCTGGCCATCGTGGCCCAGCAGCGCGGCTACAAATGCCTGTTCGTCGTGCCGGACAAGGTCGCCCAGGACAAGATCTCGGTGCTCCGCGCCTACGGCGCCGAGGTCGTGGTCTGCCCGACGGCGGTCTCGCCCGACCACCCGAACTCCTACTACTCGGTCTCCGACCGCCTGGCCAGAGAGACCCCGGGTGCCTGGAAGCCCGACCAGTACTCCAACGTCAACAACCCCGAGAGCCACTACCACTCCACCGGCCCGGAGATCTGGGAGCAGACCGAGGGACGGATCACCCACTTCGTGGCGGGCGTCGGCACCGGCGGCACGATCAGCGGCACCGGCCGCTACCTCAAGGAGATCTCCGGCGGCCGCGTGAAGATCATTGGCGCCGACCCGGAGGGCTCCGTCTACTCCGGCGGCACCGGCCGGCCGTACCTGGTGGAGGGCGTCGGCGAGGACATCTGGCCGGCCACCTACGACACCACGATCTGCGACGAGATCATCGCGGTCTCCGACAAGGACTCCTTCGGCATGACCCGCCGCCTGGCCCGCGAGGAGGCGCTGCTGGTCGGCGGCTCCTGCGGGATGGCGACGGTCGCCGCGCTGCGCGTCGCCCAGCAGGCCGGCCCGGACGACGTGGTCGTCGTCCTGCTGCCCGACGGCGGCCGGGGCTACCTCTCAAAGATCTTCAACGACGACTGGATGGCGGACTACGGCTTCCTGACCACCTCCAGCGAGGAGGGCCTGGTCAAGGACGTGCTGACCCGCAAGGGGTCCGGCATGCCGGAGTTCGTGCACACCCACCCGCACGAGTCGGTGGACACCGCCATCTCGATCATGCGCGAGTACGGCGTGTCGCAGCTCCCCGTGATGAAGGAGGAGCCGCCGGTCATGGCCGCAGAGGTGGTCGGCTCGATCCTGGAGCGCGATCTGCTCGACGCCCTCTACCGGGGCAAGGTCTCGCCGAACGACCCGCTGGCCGGCCACATGTCGCAGCCGCTGCCGATGATCGGGGCGGGCGAGCCCGTCTCCATCGCGGTCGAGGCGCTGGAGAAGGCCGACGCGGCGGTCGTGCTCGACGACGGCAAGCCGGTCGGCCTGCTCACCCGCCACGACCTGCTGGCCTTCCTCGCCAACCACTGATCCCGGCGTCTTCCGTGGCCTCTCTCCCGGTGGGTCAGCCGGGGGAGGAGGCCGGTCGTGCCAGCGGGCACTCCGCCGTCACCTCCCAGGCGCCCTCGGGGGTGGGGCCCGCGGCCAGCCGGCCGCCCAGCGCCTCGACGCGCTCGGCCATGCCCACGAGGCCGAACCCGCCGCCCAGCAGGGAGAACCGGCCGTCGGACGCCGAGCCGTAGTTGCGGACGCGCAGCACCACGATCCCCGGCGTCCCCCTGACGCCGGGGCCGTCCGGCCGGCCGTCACGCGGACCGGGCGGGCTCTCCGCGCCGCCCGCGCCGTACGGTCCGGCGGGGACGCCGGTCAGTCTCAGGTTCGCCTCCACCCAGCCCGCGTCCGGGGCGTGGCGGCGGACGTTGGTCAGCGACTCCTGCAGCACCCTGTGGAGGGTCGTCAGCACCTCCGGGGGGAGGGTGCCGTCGTCGATGCCGGGGCCGATGTCGAAGGCGACCGTGGGGCCGCCGGCGGAGAACCGCTCGACCAGCAGCCGCAGGTCCCGCAGCGTGCTGCCCGGGGAGCGGGCCGCCTCGTCCTCGGCGCGCAGCACGCTGACCAGGCGGCGCATCGAGGTCAGCGCGTCGGCCCCGGCGCCGGCGATCGCGTCGAGGGCGGGGACCACGGCGTCGGGTTTCTGCTCGGCGACGACGCGGGCGGCCTGCGCCTGCACGACGATCCCGGTGATGTGGTGGGCGACCAGGTCGTGCAGTTCCCTGGCCAGTTCCAGCCGCTCGGACCGCCGTACCGCGGACACCGCCTCCCGGCGGCGTTCCAGCTGGAAGCGGAGGTAGGCGCCCGCCCCGGCCGCGAACGCCCAGGGCACGAAGAGGGAGAACGCGGTGGCCACGATCTCCGGGGCCGACCGCAGGCGCCAGGCCGAGAACTCCAGCACGACCATCGCCGCCAGGGAGAACAGCGCCGCGCGCCGGACCGGCTCGATCGAGCGCAGCGCGCTGACGGTGAGGATCAGCAGCGCCCCGATCTCGGCGAACCCCGGCCTGCCGTCGCCGCCGGTGAACAGGATGATCAGGGTGACGCCGGACGACAGCGCCAGGAAGGCGCGGAGGCCGCTCACCCGGCGGGTGCGCCGCCACAGCACGGCGAGGAGGCCGGCCGCGCCGCACAGCAGGTTGGGCCACACCGGCCAGGTGTGGAGGCCCACCGCCAGCGCGACGTCGATCAGGAACAGCAGCGTCAGCCAGCCGATCAGCGCGATCTCGCTGAGCCGCCTGATCCAGTGAACGACGCGATGTGACTCACCCACGCTCACCGAGCCTAGGCCCCGGGTCGGTACGGCAGATCGGCCGTTCGGCCGACCGGCGTCCGGCGGGACCGGTCCTTCAGCGGAGGCGCGGGGGCGGGGCGGCGGGCGATGCTCGATGTGTCGAAGGGGAGGAACCATGACCGTCATCGGGATCGTGCTGCTGGCCATCGGGTTCGCGGTCGGGCTCTGCCTGGCCATGGCGGATCCGGTCCTGCTGTCGCGCGCCGCCGCCCAGGGCAGGGAGGCGGCCGGGCGCGGGAAGACCGGGAAGGGCGCCGGTGTGCCGCCGAAGGACGGCGGGACCCCGGAGAGGGCCGCAGGGGGTGCGGAGGAGGCGGACGGCGAGCTCATCCGGCTGCCGCGGACGGGCGCCGGGGGGCACCGGGCCAGGGCGGCCTGAGCCGGAGGGTCCGGCGGCCCGGAACGGCGGGCGCCGGAGACCGCGGTGGCTCGGGGCGGCCCGCGGCGGCTCGGAACGGCGGGCGCCGCAGACCCCGACGACTCGGGGCGGCCTGCGCGGGTGGGGCGGCGGGTGGCGGAACGGGACCGTGCGGGACGGGCCGCCCGCCTCTTCCGAGTAGCGTTGGCCCCATGAGTGAAGGATTCGAAACACTGGCGATCCACGCAGGCCAGGAGCCCGACCCGGTCACCGGGGCGGTCGTCCCGCCGATCTACGCCGTCTCCACCTACAAGCAGGACGGCGTCGGGGGCCTGCGCTCCGGATATGAGTACAGCCGGTCGGCCAACCCGACCAGGACCGCCCTGGAGGAGGCCGTCGCGGCCATCGAGGGCGGCGCGAGGGGCCTGGCGTTCGCGTCCGGCCTGGCGGCCGAGGACGCCGTGCTGCGCGCCCTGTGTCGGCCGGGCGACCACGTCATCATCCCGAACGACGCCTACGGCGGCACCTACCGGCTCTTCGCCAAGGTGCACGAGCCCTGGTCGCTCCACTACGACCCGGTGCCGCTCGGCGACCTGGACGCGGTGGCGTCCGCCATGACCACGAAGACGAAGATCGTCTGGGTCGAGACGCCGACCAACCCGCTGCTGAGCGTCTTCGACATCGAGGCGCTGGCCCACCTCGCGCACGAGAACGGCGCGCTGCTGGTGGTGGACAACACCTTCGCCTCGCCGTACCTTCAGCAGCCGCTGTCGCTGGGCGCGGACATCGTGGTGCACTCCACCACCAAGTACGTGGGCGGTCACTCCGACGTGGTCGGCGGGGCGCTCGTCGCGCGCGACGCCGAGGTGGGCGAGAAGCTCGCCTACCACCAGAACGCCATGGGCGCGGTGGCCGGTCCGTTCGACGCGTGGCTGACCCTGCGGGGCATCAAGACGCTGGCGGTTCGGATGGAGCGCCACTGCGACAACGCCGAGCGGGTCGTGGACCTGCTGCTGGCCCACCCGAAGGTGTCGTCGGTGCTCTACCCGGGCCTGCCCGAGCACCCCGGCCACGAGGTGGCCGCCAAGCAGATGAGGCGCTTCGGCGGCATGGTCTCCTTCCGGGTCGCCGGCGGCGAGGCCGAGGCGGTCGAGATCTGCAACCGGACGAAGCTGTTCACCCTCGGCGAGTCGCTCGGCGGGGTGGAGTCGCTGGTCGAGCACCCGGGCCGGATGACCCACGCCTCGGCGGTGGGCTCGCCGCTGGAGGTGCCCTCCGACCTCGTCCGGCTGTCGGTCGGCATCGAGACGATCGACGACCTGCTCGCCGACCTGACGCGGGCGCTGGGCTGACGGTCTGACGGGCGGGACCGGCCGTACGGCCCGGCGCGTACGGCGCGGCCGGGCCGGACGCGCGGACGCGCCGGACCGCGACCGTTCCGGACGGACCGCGACCGTTCCGGACGGACCGGGCCGCATCACCGGGCCGCACCGCCGGGCCGGGTCCGTGCGGAGCCCCGCCGCGGGCGGCCGGGCCGGAGCGGCCGGTCAGGACGGATTGCCCCAGACCATCAGCACCAGGATGACGAGCCAGATCACGCCGATCACGCCGGAGAGCGCGGCGACCCGTCCGACCTGGACCTTCGCGTCGCCCTTGCGGCCCTCGGCGGTCCCGCCGTCCTTGCCGTCCTTGCCGTGATCGCCGGAGAGGATCCGCAGGGCGACGCCCTGGTCGCGGACCACCAGGGCGAGGAGCGCCAGGGCGACGATGAACAGCGTCATCGAGACCGACAGGTACGGCCTGCCGAGATACTCGCGGCCCAGCAGCGCGCCGAACAGGAACACCCCCAGAGCCGCGATGCCGTATATGCGGGTGGTCCGGTGCAGGTAACGCAGGACGTTGACGTCTCCGGCGCGGATGAACCTCGGGGTGGACATGGTGGCGGCGGTGAGCGGCCCCAGCGCGAAGATCGCGAAGCCGATGTGGAGCCAGAGCAGCAGGTCTGTCATGCGCCAGACACTAACCCGCGGTGATCCCGCCCGCATACGGCTCGCTCGGGCCTTACCCACACTTCCGTCGCCGATGATCGTTCTCGGAACGTGGCCCGACGCGGGCCGGGCCGCCGGGGCCGGTTTCCGGGGAGGACCCGGGCGGAGACCGGTCGGCGGACCGCCCGGGTTTCCGGGCCGTGAGCGGTTTCCGGGCGGTGAGCAGGGGCCGGGCGGGCGGTGGAGGGCCGGTTCCGGCATCACGCGAGGGTAGATCTTCGCATTTCGCCACTGAGCACTCCGTCGGGGTGAGTAGGATCACAGGCGAACTCGTTCCCGTGTGTGAGGTCCCAGACGGCTCCGGCCGTGGCCGTTCCGGGCGGGTGGTGAGAACCGATCGTGGACGACGGCACAAGGGAGTGCCCCCAGTGGGTGTGAGACATGTCGAGCCGTACACCGAGGAGTGGCGGCGTCAGCCGGCCTTCTACGTGAGCCGCGTCGCCGAGGCGCTGGGCGCCGAGGTCGCCGACTGGTGGGAGGGCCCGTGCGATCCGCGCGCCGCCACGATCCTGCTGACCGGCGGGGAGGCGCTGGTGTGGGACGAGGAGAGCGGCTGGCGGCGGGGCCGCTACGTCTCCGGCGACCGTGAGACCTGCACGGCCCTGGCCGACGCCCGCTATCTCGGCGGCGGTCTGCTGCTCCGCCCGGAGCGGGTGCCCGAGGCCGTGGCGGACGCGCGGGCCGGGGTGGGCAACAGCACGGCCTGGCGGCCCTGCTACCGCTCCTACCGCCACTACCGCGACGGCTTCGACCTGGCGCTCGACTCCTACCCGGCCTACGTCGGCGCCTGAGCCCGGCGGGTCAGCGGGACCGGCGGGTCCGCAGGAAGTCGCTGACGACGTACTCCCCGAGGCGGTCGGCCTCGGAGGAGAAGACCCGGCCGCCGTTGCGGCGGGCCACCTCGTTCACGAAGTCCCGCAGCCGCTCGTCGTCGGCGAGCATGAAGACGTTGAGCGTCGCCCGGCGGCGCGTCATCTTGTCCACCTCGGCGAGCGTCAGCTCCAGCGTCTCGTTCGTGGGCGGCCACTCGAAGGCCGCCGAGCCGTTGCGCCGCAGGTGGGCGGTGGGCTCGCCGTCGGTGACCACGAGCACGACCGGCTCGAAGTCGGGGTGGCGGTCCAGGTGCCGTCCCGCGATCAGCAGGGCGTGGTGCAGGTTGGTGCCCTGGACCATGTCCCACTCCAGCCCGGCCAGCTCGTCGGGCGCGAGGACCCGGGCGTAGTTGGAGAAGCCGATGATCTGCACCGAGTCCTGCGGGAACTTCGAGCTGACCAGTGCCTGCAGGGCCAGCGCGGTCTGCTTGGCCGCCGCCCACGTGCCGCGCAGGGCCATCGAGTAGGAGAGGTCCACCAGCAGGCAGACGGCCGCGGCCGTGCGCCGCTTGGTCTCGGCGACCTCGAAGTCGTCGACCGACAGGGTCACCGCTCCGCCGCCCCCGCCGCCGCGCCGTACGGAGTTGACGACGGTGCGGACCACGTCGATGGGCTGCTCGTCGCCGAACCGCCACGGCCGGGAGGAACCGGTCAGTTCCCCGGCCGAGCCGGCGTCGGTCTGGTCGTGGTCGCCGCGGCGTCCGGCGTCGAGGGAGGCGAAGACGCGGCGCAGGGCGGTCTCGCCCAGGCGGCGGACGGCCTTGGGGGTCAGCTCCAGCTTGCCGCGCTGGCGGCGGAGGTAGCCCTGCTGCTCCAGCTCGCGCTCGACCTGCCTGAGCGCCTCCAGGTCGTCGACCGCGGAGCGGCCCAGGGCGCGGCGGACCGCGGCCTCGTCGATGTCGTCGAGGCGGGCGCCCGGGTAGTCCTGGCGCAGCGCCGCCTCCAGCTGGGTCAGGTCGGCGAGCTCGTCCAGGGCGGTGACCGCGTCGCCCATCCCCATCGGCTCCTCGCCGGACAACCGCTCGGGGGTGTTCCAGGCGAGGTCGGGGCGGCGGTTGTAGAGGGACTCGCCCAGGCGGCGCATCTCCTCGTCCAGGCCGGCCTGCTCCAGCGTCTGGCTCATCAGGTCGGCCAGTTCCTCGCGCTGCTCCGGGGTGAGCGAGGCCAGGAGGCGCTGGGTGGCGGCGGCCCGCCGGGCGAGGATGTCGACCAGCTCCTCCAGGTTGCGCGGCGCCTCCGGGAACATGTCCCCATATTTCGACATGAAGCCGTCGAAGTCGGATTGGGTGTGCTCGCCCCGGGAGTCCCGGTCGAGCATGTCGTTCAGCTCCGACATCATCCGCCGGACCCGCTCCATCGCCTCGGGATCGGGACTGGCCAGCGCCTGCTTCATGCCGCGGAACTGGCTGTCGAGCACCTCCCTGCGCAGCAGGTCGCGCAGCTCCTCGAAGGTCCGCCGCGCCTCCTGCGACCGCCACCGGTAGTCCGTCAGCTCCCGGATCGCGCCCGCGGTGTCCTCCGGCAGCCCGTCCAGCTCGGCCTCGCGCAGCCGGGCCTCGTCGGACGGGTCGGGGAACAGCGCGGCCCGCTCCTGTTCGAGGGCGCGGTCCAGCAGGGCGCGGGCCCGCTCCAGCGTCCCGTCGAGGCGGCCGCGCTCGCGCAGCTCACGCCGGCGGCGCCGTACCTCGCGGAGCAGGTCGTCCAGCCCCCGCCGGTCCCGCGCGCCGGGCAGGCCCTCCCGTAGCAGGTCGCGCAGCGCGTGGGCGGGGTTGGAGCCGGACAGCACCGAGTCGCCCATCCGGTCCAGCGCCGAACGCACGTCGTACGGCGGGGCCAGCGGGTCCGGGCCGTCCCGGTACTCGCCATAGCGGTAGGACATGGTGCCCCTTCCCGATGCGATGGGCCCGATGGGCCGACGGCTCCTGCCGGAGGGCCGGAGGGCCGCCGGTGTTCCCGCGGTTCCACCGGTTCTCCTACGGTGTCCCCACGAGGTCCCCGCGGCGTCCCCGCGGGGCGGGTGGATCAGGTGCGGTAGACCGCCCCGCCGTCCGTCTCGTCCTTGGACAGCCGGCGCAGGAGGTAGAGACCCTCCAGGGCGAACTCCAGCGCCGCCGCGGCGTGCCCCGGGGACTCGTTGCCGATGCCGAGCCGTTCCATGATCTTCGCCAGGCCGGTCACCGGGCCGATCCTGCCCAGCAGCTCCGAGGCCGGGACCAGCGGTCCGGACTCGACCTGGACGCCCTGGGAGAACTTCTCCAGCAGCGCGCTGAGGTCCATGCCGCCCAGGGTGCCGCGGAACGTCTCGGCCACCGCCCGGCGCAGCAGGTGGGCCAGCACCTCGGTCTCCCGGCCCTCCTCGCTGACCTCGAACTCCACCTTGCCGCGCAGCGTGTGCACGATGCCCGGCAGGTCGGCCACCCGGGCCACCGCGCGCTCCTCACCGGTCAGCGCGGCCCGCCGTACGGCCGAGGCCGCGGCGGTCTCGGCGGCGGCGATGGAGAAGCGGGCCGACACGCCCGACCGCGAGTCCACCGCGGTGGACTCGCGGACCAGCCGGGTGAAGCGCGCGATCGTCTCGACCAGGTGGTCGGGCAGGTCCGCGCCGACGTGGCCGAGGTCGGCCTCCTGCCGGATGAGGGAGAGCTCGGTCTCGATCGACAGCGGGTAGTGGGTGCGGATCTCCGCGCCGAAGCGGTCCTTCAGCGGGGTGATGATCCGGCCGCGGTTGGTGTAGTCCTCGGGGTTGGCGCTGGCGATCAGCAGGAGGTCCAGCGGCAGCCGCAGGTTGTAGCCGCGCACCTGGATGTCGCGCTCCTCCAGCACGTTGAGCAGTGCCACCTGGATGCGCTCGGCGAGGTCGGGCAGCTCGTTGACGGAGAAGACTCCCCGGTTGCTCCGCGGCACCAGGCCGTAGTGGACGGTCTCCGGATCGCCGAGCGTGCGCCCCTCGGCGATCTTGATGGGGTCGACGTCGCCGATCAGGTCGCCCACGGAGGTGTCGGGCGTGGCGAGCTTCTCGCCGTAGCGCTCGTCCCGGTGCCGCCAGGAGACCGGAAGCTCCTCGCCCAGCTCACCGGCCAGGCGGCGGCAGCGCACGCAGGAGGGCGCGTAGGGGTGGTCGTTGATCTCGCAGCCGTCCACCACCGGGGTCCACTCGTCGAGCAGGCCGGTGACGGTGCGGATCAGCCGGGTCTTGCCCTGGCCGCGCTCGCCCAGCAGGACCAGGTCGTGCCCGGCGAGCAGGGCCCGCTCCAGCTGGGGCAGGACGGTGTCGTCGAATCCCACGATGCCGGGGAACCGCGACTCCCCCGATCTGAGCCGGGCCAGGAGGTTCTCGCGGATCTCGGCCTTGGTGGTCCGGTGGATATGGCCGCTCGCGCGAAGCTCGCGCAGAGTTCGTGGCTCTGGAGTGTGAGGCACGCAACGAGCCTACGTCGCCCGCTCCGAAACCGGCACTCTTATCCCGGTTTCGGATCTTCGCCATTGTTGGCCGCCGGTGGGCGTGCCTGGTCCATCAGTGGGGAGAATCGCTCCAGGACAAGATTTCGGGCAAGAAGGAGAGGCGAGGCGCGTGGCGCTGTTGACGAGCCGTTTCGCCGATGGTCTCGCCGTCGGATCCGACCTGGTCGGGGCGACCGAGAACGCGGTCCGCCAGGCCCTGGGCGGCCTCAGCGGATCACCCGACCTGCTCTGCTTCTTCATCTGCGGCGACGACCCCGACGAGGTCGCCCGCGCGGGGCTGCGGGCGATGCGGATGGCCGAGGGCGCCGCGGTGATCGGATGCAGCGCCACGGGGGTGATCGGCGACGGTCAGGGCGTGGAGACCACGCCGTCGGTGAGCGCCTGGGCCGCGACCCTCGACGGGGCGCGGCTGACGACCTTCGCCCTGGACACGCTGCGCACCGACGACCGCTTCGTCGTGGTCGGACTGCCGGAGAACACCCCGGACGACCACGCGGCCATCCTGCTCGCCGACCCCTACAGCTTCCCCACCGACGGCTTCGTCGAGCGCTCCCACGAGGTGCTGGGCGCCCTCCCGCTGGTCGGCGGCATGGCCAACGCGACCGGGGGCCGCGGGGCGGTGCGGCTGTTCGCCGACGGGCAGGTCTACACCGAGGGCGCCGTCGGGGTGCTGCTCGGCGGCTCGCTCAGCGTCAGCACCCTGGTCAGCCAGGGGTGCAGGCCGATCGGCCCCACGATGGCCGTCACCGCCGTCGAGGAGAACCTCCTGCTGGAGCTCGCCGGCCAGCCCGCCCTCGCCCGGCTGGAGGAGATCGTCAGCGCGCTGGACGAGGACGACCGGGAGCTGGTCGCCTCCGGGCTGCAGATCGGCGTCGCCATGGACGAGTACGCCGAGCGGCACGAGCGCGGCGACTTCCTGATCCGGGGCGTGCTCGGCATCGACCCCGAGCGGGAGGCGGTGGCCATCGGCGACGTCGTCGAGGTCGGCCGTACCGTGCGCTTCCAGGTGCGCGACGCCGCCACCGCCGACGAGGACCTCTACGAGCTGCTCGACGCCCACCGGGAGGAGTTCGGCGACGTGGACGGCGCGCTGCTGTTCTCCTGCAACGGCCGGGGCTCGGCCATGTTCGGCAGCTCCGACCACGACGCCGCCGCGGTCCGCGATACCCTCGGCCCGGTCAGCGTGGCCGGGTTCTTCGCGGCGGGGGAGGTCGGCCCGGTGGCCGGGCAGAACCACGTGCACGGGTTCACCGCGTCCGTCCTGGTCTTCTCCTCCCGGCCGTCCGCGGAGGGGCCGTAGGATCGGCGGATGCCCCAGTCGGTGCTCGCCGTGGACGTCGGGGGGACGAAGCTCGCCGCCGCCCTCGTGGACCACACCGGAAACGTCCAGGAGGCCCGCCGGGTCGCGACGCCGCCCGGCGGTGACGCGGCGGCCCTGTGGGAGACGCTCGTCGGCCTCGTCGGCTCCGTGCTGCGCGCGGCGGGCTGCGACGACCGCGGGAGCGGCGCTGTCACCGGGGTCGGGGTGGGCTGCGGCGGCCCGATGACCTGGCCCGAGGGCGAGGTCTCGCCGCTGAACATGCCCGGCTGGCGCGGCTTCCCGCTGCGGGCCCGGCTCGCCGCGCGGTTCCCCGGGGTCCCCGTGCGCGTCCACAACGACGCGGTCTGCCTGGCCGCCGCCGAGCACTGGTACGGCGCGGGCCGGGGCAGCGCCAACATGCTCGGCATGGTCGTCTCCACGGGCGTGGGCGGCGGGCTGATCCTCGGCGGCCGGCTGATCGACGGCGGCAGCGGCAACGCCGGGCACATCGGGCACGTCGTGGTCGACCCGGACGGGCCCGAGTGCCGGTGCGGCGGCCGGGGCTGCCTGGAGGCGATCGCCCGCGGCCCGGGGCTGGCGGCCTGGGCGGTCGAGCAGGGCTGGGTCCCGGGCGCCGCCTCCCGATCCGGGCGTCCCGGACGGGTCGGCACAGGGCCGGCCGCTCCGCCGTACGGCGAGGCGGCCGACGGGGGCGCTCCGCCGTACGGCGGAGCAGCCGGCACGGCACCGGACACCGGCTCCGGCGACGCGGGGGAGCCGGGCGCCGGACCCGGCTACGTGGAGGAGGCGGCGGCCAGCGGGAGACGGCTCGCCCTGGACGCCGCGGCGGGCGACGAGATCGCCCTCGCCGCGATGGGCCGCGCGGGCCGGGCGCTGGGCGTGGCCATCGCCTCCGCGGTGAACCTCTGCGACCTCGACGTGGTCACCGTCGGCGGGGGCCTCTCCCAGGCCGGACCGCTGCTGTTCGATCCGCTGCGGGCGGCGCTGCGGGAGCACACGCGGATGGGCTTCGCCCGGCGGGTCAGGGTCGTCCCGGCCGCCCTGGGCCAGGACGCGGGCCTGGTCGGCGCCGCCGCCCTCATCCTCGCCGCCGACCGCTACTGGTCCCGCTGAACGGTCCCGGCCGACCTTGAGCCGCCCGTCCCCGAAGTCCGGGATCAGCTCGGGCGTCCACCGGAGGGTGATCCTCCGCCGGGCCGTCGCGTTCCGGGACCAGGATGACCTGGGGCGCGCGACCGCGGTGTCCTCTGCCGCCGGCCCACCGGACGGACCTCGTAGGACTCCACCGGCCGCCAAACGGATGGGATGAATGAGACGGATGAGGGGGGAAGTTCTGGCGTGTTACCTTTTGGGGCAGCCGGGTTCCGGCCTCCGGGGCCCATCCCCCAGGTCCGTGGAGGCAGCCATGACGTCCATGCCACACCTGCTCGCGTTCGGCGGTGTGGTGCTGCTCGGGGCGATGTCGCCGGGGCCCGACTTCGCCGTGGTCGTCCGGCGCTCCGCCGTCTCGGGCAGGCAGCGGGGCATGGCCGCGGCGCTGGGCATCGCGGCCGGCGTGTTCGTCTGGGCGGTGGCCGCGGCGGCCGGGGTGGCGGCGCTGGTGGCCGCGTCGGCGCTCGCCTACACGATCGTCAAGATCGCGGGAGCCGTCTACCTGATCTATCTGGGCGTCCGGATGTTCGTCGCGGCGGTACGTGGCGGAGACGCCGGGCCGGACACCCGGCGGGCCGATCAGACGGGCCTCTGGACGGCGTTCCGCGAGGGCCTGCTGTGCAACGTGCTGAATCCCAAGGCCGCGGTGTTCTTCGTGGCGTTGATGCCGCAGTTCCTGCCCGACGGGGCGTCGCCGGGGGACACACTGGCGCTGTCGGTGATCGCTCTCGTCATCACCATGGCGTGGTTCCTCGGAGTGGCCAACTTCGTCGGCGCACTGCGCAGGGTCTTCGCCCGGCCCACGGCGCGCCGGGTGATCGACGGTCTCTCCGGGACGGTCCTCGTCGCGCTGGGCATCCGCCTGGCCTTCTCCGCCCGCCCCTGACTCCCAGGATGGGAACCCCCGCTCACCGCAGGGCGTCCGCCGGTTCCATGCGGGCGGCGCGGAGGGCGGGGTAGAGGCCGGCGAGCAGGCCGACCAGGGCGCCGGCCACGGGCGCGGCCAGGGCGAGGCGGGCGTCGAGGACGGGGGTCCACCGCTGCGCGGCCGAGATGGCGACGACGGAGACCAGGCCGGCTCCGGCGCCGATCACCCCGCCGGTCATGCCGATCAGGGTGGACTCCAGGAGGAACTGGGCGGCGTACGGCACCAGCGTCGCGAGCTGGACGGCACACAGCGCGGTCACCTCGAGGTGCAGGCCGTCGAGCCAGGCCGGCCGGTCCGCCGCCGCGACGATCCTGGCCCGCAGCCCGCCGGAGACCAGCGCCCGCGCCTCGCGGAGCGGGGGCAGCGCGCGTCCCGGCTCGGCCGTTTCGAGCAGGGGGCGAGTCTGTCCGAGCGCCGGAACGCCGGGACGCGGCCGGTGCGGTGCGGCCGGTGGTCCCGGGGCGGGTCCGGCCTGGCGGATGTCAGGCGGCGGGTCTGACCGGTTTGAACAGCCAGGCGTCGAAGAGGGCGTCGAGCTGCCTGCCGGAGATCCGCTCCGCCAGGGCGACGAACTCCTCGGTCGTCACGTAGCCGTAGCGGTGCTCGGCCGTCCAGGTCCGCAGGACCTTGAAGAACGCCGCGTCGCCGATGCTCCGCCGCAGCGCGTGCAGCGCCATCCCGCCGCGCCGGTAGACGGAGTCGTTGAACAGGTCCTGCGGCTGCGCGCGGCCGGGGGGATACTTCCAGATCGCGTCGCCCGCGGGGTGCGCGTCGTACGTGGCGCGGAAGGACCGCTCGGCGGGGACGCCGTTGTGCTCCTTCCACAGCCACTCGGCGTACGTCGCGAAGCCCTCGTTGAGCCACAGGTCCTTCCACCGCCGGATGCTCAGGCTGTCGCCGAACCACTGGTGGGCCAGCTCGTGGGCGACGGTGTCGTCGTCGGGGACGAACCCGCCGTACATGGGCTTGGTCTGGTTCTCCAGGGCGTAACCCGCGGAGAAGTCGTCGATCACGCCGCCGGTGGAGGAGAACGGGTAGGGGCCGAACACCGTGCTCCAGTAGTCGGTGATCCGCCCCGACTGGCTGTACAGCCTGCCCAGGGAGTCGCGGTAGCGGGGGTCGACCGCCGCGAGGTTCGCGATCCCGGAGGCCGTCGTGCCCTGACGCAGCTCGAACCGGCCCAGCGTGATGGTGGCGAGGTAGGTCGCCATGGGGTGGCTCTCGCGCCAGCGGAAGGTCGTCCTGCCCCCGCTCGTCACCGGGGCGCCGACCATCTCACCGTTGGCCAGCACGGTCAGCCCGGCCGGGACGGTGACCTCGAAGTCGTAGCCGGCCTTGTCGGCGGGATGGTCGTTACCGGGGAACCAGGTCTTGGCGCCGTTGGGCTCGCTGGTGACGAAGGCGCCGTCACGGGTCGGGATGAACCCGTAGGTGCCGAGGTTGGAGGAACCGGTGATCGGCTTGGGCTCGCCGTCGTAGGAGACCACGACGGTGAAGCGGCCGGAGGCCGGGAGGGGCGTCGCGGGGGTCACGGTCAGCTCGGTGCCGGCCCGGGCGAACGTCGCCGCCCGCCCGTCCACGGTGACCCGGGCGACGCGGAAGCCCGACAGGTCGAGGTTGAACGCGTCCAGGTCCTGGGTGGCCTTCGCCGTGATCGTGGCCACGCCCTCCAGGCGCCGGGAGGGCGGGTCGTAGCCGATCCGCAGGCCGTAGTGCTCGACGTCGTAGCCGCCGTTGCCGTCGGCGGGGAAGTCGGGATCGCCGATCCCGGGGGCCCCGATCCGCCCCGATCGCCGGGCGTCGTGCCGGGGCGCCGGATCGCCGTCGGCGACGTGGGCTGTGGAGGCCGCGGGGGCCGCGGGAGCCGCCTCCCCCTTCGACGCCGTGCACGCGGTCGCACCGACCCCGCCGAACGCGGCGAGCGTGCTGAGAAACGTGGCGGTTGCCCCGATGGCCAGTCGACCGGACGCCATGCCCGTGGATCCCCCTTCCGGGCCCGGACCGTGCCGGGCACCGCACGCAGACTACGTGACGGGGAGGTGCTACCCACGGTAACGGAGCATCGGCCGGGGGTGTCCGTGGGGTCGTGTCGCGGATGACCCGTTCGCGCCGCGGCCTTTCCGGGCGGCAGGACGCCCGGAAAGGCCGCGCGGGCGGCGTCAGAGGTTGCCGCGGCGGTCCTGCTCGCGCTCGATCGCCTCGAAGAGCGCCTTGAAGTTGCCCTTGCCGAAGCCGAGCGAGCCGTGCCGCTCGATCAGCTCGAAGAACACCGTCGGGCGGTCCTGAACCGGCTTGGTGAAGATCTGCAGGAGGTAGCCGTCCTCGTCGCGGTCGACCAGGATCTTGCGCTTCTTCAACTCCTCGATCGGGGCGCGGACCTCGCCGATGCGGGCGCGCAGCTCCGGGTCGTCGTAGTAGGAGTCGGGCGTGTCGAGGAAGTCGACGCCGGCGGCCCGCATGTGGTCCACGGCGCTGAGGATGTCGTTGGTGGCCAGCGCGACGTGCTGGACGCCCGGACCGCCGTAGAACTCCAGGTACTCGTCGATCTGCGACTTCTTCCGGGAGACCGCCGGCTCGTTGAGCGGGAACTTCACCTTGCGGGTGCCGTCCGCGACGACCTTCGACATCAGCGCCGAGTACTCGGTGGCGATGTCGTCGCCGACGAACTCGGCCATGTTGGTGAAGCCCATGACCTTCTTGTAGAACTCCACCCACTCGTCCATCCGGCCGAGCTCGACGTTGCCCACGCAGTGGTCGACGGCCTGGAAGAAGCGGCCGTTCTTCACCGCGGGCGCCGCGACGATCGGCTCGGCGGCGACGAAGCCCGGCAGGTACGGCCCGCTGTAGTTGGACCGGTCGACCAGGGTGTGCCGGGTCTCGCCGTAGGTGGCGATCGCCGCCATCACGACCTTCCCGTGCTCGTCCTCCACGGTGTACGGCTCGGCCAGCCCCCGGGCGCCCTGGGAGATCGCGTAGGAGTAGGCGGCCTCCACGTCGGGGACGTCGATGGCCAGGTCGATGATGCCGTCGCCGTGCTCGGCGACGTGCCGGGACACCCCGGTGCCCGCGCGCACCGCGCCACGCAGCTCGAACCGGGCGCCGCCGGAGGTCAGGACGTAGGAGACCTCGTCACGGCTGCCGGTCTCGGGCCCCCGGTACGCCACCAGCTTCATGCCGAAGGCGCTGGAGTAGTAATGGGCGGCCTGCTTGGCGTTGCCCACGGCGAAGACCACGGCGTCCATGCCGTTCACAGGAAAGTTGTCCCTCATGCCGATACTTTCGGATTTCATGAGCTGTGTGCGCAAGAGTTACGTGAATTACTGGACAATATGCCCATTCGGCCGCGCACCTTCCGGGGGTATCTGGACATCATGACGATCGATCAGCTCGACGCCCGGCTCATCGCCCTGCTCACCAGGGAACCGAGGCTCGGGGTGCTGGAGTGCTCCCGGCGGCTGGGCGTGGCCCGGGGCACCGTGCAGGCCCGCCTCGACCGGCTGTCCGCCCGGGGAGTGATCACCGGGTTCGGGCCCGACGTGTCACCCGCGGCGCTCGGCTACGACGTCACCGCTTTCGTCACCCTGCAGATCCGTCAGATCAGCGGGCACGACCCGGTCGTCGACCAGCTCGCCGCCATCCCCGAGGTGCTGGAGGTGCACACGATCACCGGCGGGGACGACATGCTCTGCCGGGTCGTGGCGCGCAGCAATGCCGATCTCCAGCGGGTCATTGACCTGATCGTTGACGTCCACGGGGTGGTCAGGACCTCGTCGGTGATCGCCTTGGACACTCCCGTGCCATACCGGGTCCTCCCTTTGGTGGCCGATGTGCCGCGCCAGGTCAAGAGCTAGCCGTACCATCCCAAGCAGGGTTCAGGCACCGTTATGCATCGTTTACCCTTACGGTTCGCGCAGTTGACGGGGGGTCGGCCGCGCCAGGGGATGGGGGTCACCGCGTGCGAGAGGGCGGGAAGAGAAGGCCGGGACGGCGGTTCCTGCGGCTGACGCTGATCGCCTTGGGCGTCGTCATCGTCTCCATGGTGGGCGTTCTCGGGGTGGTGTGGGCGATGACCCCCATCCCGGACAGCACACAGCCGAAGGCCACCGCGCAGGGCTCGGTGATCTACTATCGCGACGGCAAGACCGTGCTGGCCAAGCAGGGGGTCAACCGCCGCAGCGTGCCCCTGGCCCAGGTGCCGGAGAGCGTCAGGAACGCCGTCATCGCCGCCGAGAACCGCTCCTTCTACGACGACAAGGGCGTCTCGCTCAGGGGCACCTTCCGCGCCATGTGGTCCACGGTCACCGGTCAGCAGCTCCAGGGCGGCTCGACGATCACCCAGCAGATGGTCCGCAACTACTACAGCGGCCTGAGCCAGGAACGTTCCATCGTCCGCAAGCTCAAGGAGGTGATGATCTCCTTGAAGGTCGACCAGTCCAAGCCCAAGGACTGGGTGCTGGAGCAGTACCTCAACACGATCTACTTCGGCCGGGGCGCCGACGGCGTCCAGGCCGCGGCCCAGGCGTACTTCGGCAAGGACGTCGCCAAGCTCGACGTCGCCGAGGGCGCCTACCTCGCCGCGGTGATCCAGCAGCCGTCCCGGTTCGCCGACCCGCACGGCGCCGACCTCGACGCCGCCCGGACGCGCTGGCGGTCGGTGGTCGACGGCATGACGCAGATCGGCGCGCTGACGCCCCAGCAGGCCGCCGCCACCACCTTCCCCACCCTCAGGAAGCCCCGCCCGGTCTTCTCCCTCAAGGGCCAGCAGGGCTACATGCTCGACCAGGTGGCCGCCGAGCTCAAACGCCGGGGATACACCGACGAGGCCGTCAACCAGGGCGGCCTGAAGATCGTGTCGACCTTCGACAAGAACCTCATGGCCGCGGCCCAGCGGGCCGTCACCTCCGTCATGCCCGCCGGCACCACGAAGAAGGTCCGCACCGGCCTGGCCGCCGTCGACCCCGGCACCGGCGAGGTCGTCGCCTTCTACGGCGGGCGCGACTACGACGCCAACAAGTTCGACAACTCCTTCTCCGCCAAGGTGCAGGCCGGCTCGACGTTCAAGGCGTACACGCTGGCCGCGGCGCTGGAGAACGGCCTCGGCCTCGGCACGCGGGTGAACGGCAACTCGCCGATGACGGTCGCCTCCGCCCCCGAGGACCCCATCCCCAACTCCGGCGGCACCTCCTACGGCCAGATCGACCTCGTCACCGCCACCCGCAACTCGGTGAACACCGCCTTCGTCGACCTCGGGCAGAAGGTCGGCCTGGACAAGGTCGTCAAGGCGGCCAAGGCCGCGGGCATCCCCGCCGAGCAGCTCACCCCGCACCGCGGCGCGCCCACGCTCCCGCTGGGCGTGGCGTCGGTGAGCGCGGTGCAGAACGCCTCCGGCTTCGCCACGTTCGCCGCGGGCGGCGTCCACCGTGACGCCCACGTGATCCGGTCGGTGACCGACGCCCTGGGCAAGGTCACGAAGTTCGACGCCAAGGGCAGGCGGGCCTTCGGCGAGCAGACCGCCGCCGACGCCACCTACGCGCTCACCCAGGTCGTCGAGGGCGGCACCGGCTCGGCCGCCCGCCTCTACGACCGGCCGGTGGCCGGCAAGACCGGCACCACCGACGGCTCGGCGTCGGTGTGGTTCGCCGGTTTCACCCCGCAGCTCGCGACCGCGGTGGACATGTTCCGCGACGACCACAAGCCGGTGGTCATCAACGGGGCCGTCCAGTACGGCGGAAGCTACCCCGCGCAGGTCTGGCGGGCCTTCATGGCCGAGGCGATGAAGGGCAAGCCGGTCAAGGAGTTCCCCGAGCCGTCCGACTACGGCTACGACCCCTACGGCGGCGACGGCCCCTCCGCCTCGCCCGACGACGGCTACGGCGACGACGGCTACGGCGACGGCGGCTTCCGCGACGACCCGTCCGCCCCGCCGTTCGACGACGGCCCGCCGTCCCCCGACCCCGGGGACCGCGGGACCGGCCCCCGGAACGACGGCCCCGGGGACGGCCAGGGCGACGGCACGGGCCCGCAGAACGACCCCCGGAACGGCCCACCGGACCGCACGGGCGACGGCGGCCCCGGCCAGGGCTTCGGCGACGGGACCGGCGGCGGCGACCCCCGCACCCAGGACCCCGCCCGGCAGGAGGGCCCCGCCCAGCGGTTCCCCGTCGGCTGACCGCGCCGGGCGCCCCGGACGGCCCCCGCCTTCCAGAGGTTCCCGTCGCCTGACCGCTCCGCCGCGTCCCGGACGGCTCCCACACGGATGCCGCGGATGACGCGGTGATCCGCCCGGCCCCGCGGCGGCCTTTTCGGCCGGCCCGGGGCCGCGCCGCCCGCGGGTCAGGCGGTCAGCTCGGCCCGGAGCGCCTCCGGCGTGGTGACGGGCATCCGGCAGGCGAACCCGCGGCACACGTATGCCGCCGGGGCCCCGTCCACCGTCCCCCGGCCTTCCAGGAGGGGGACGCCGGCCGTGCCGGGCTCGCCGAGCGCCACGACCATGCCCGGAGCGGGCGACATCAGGGCCGCACGGTGCAGCGCGACGGTCGCCGGGTCACCGGCCGGGCCCACCACCGCGACCTCCACGGGGCCGGAGACGGCCGCCTGGGCCACCGCCAGCCCCCACCCGGCGAACCGGGCGTGCCGGTCGGCCAGGACGCTCACCGTGCCCAGAGCCGCCTCCGCGGCCTCCCGGTGCCGGGCCGAACCGGTCAGCGCCCCGTACGACAGCAGCGCGCCCGCGACGGCGAACCACCCCGACGGGGTCGCGTTGTCGGTGGGGTCCTGCGGGCGCTGAAACAGCCGCTCGGCGTCATCGGCGGTGTCGAAGAACCCACCGGCGCCGTCCGCGAACCGGTCGAGCGCGCCGTCCAGCAGCGTCCCGGCGAGCCGGAACCAGCGGACCTCACCGGTCACGCCGTACAGCGCGAGCAGACCCTCGGCCAGGTCAGCGTAGTCCTCCAGGACGCCGGCGCCGGTGCCGGCCCGGCCGCCGAGCGACGTGCGCAGCAGCTGGCCTCCGTCGACGTGCACCTCGTCGACCAGGGTGGCCGCCGCCCGCGCCGCCTCCACCAGGTCGGGCCGGTCGAACAGCGCCCCGGCCTCGGCGAGGGCGGCGATCGCCAGGCCGTTCCAGGCGGCCACCACCTTGTCGTCGCGGCCGGGCCGTACCCGCTCGGACCGGGCGGCCAGCAGGGCGGCGCGGACGCGGGCGAACCGCTCGGGGTCGTCGGGGTCGGCCAGGAGCTGCAGCACCGAGGCGCCGTGCTCGAACGTGCCGGTCACCTCGAACAGCGAGACGGCCCAGGCTCCGTCGTCCTCGCCCAGGACCCCGGTGATCTCCTCGGGCGTCCAGACGTAGAACCTCCCCTCCACGCCCTCGCTGTCGGCGTCCAGCGCCGAGGCGAAGCCGCCCTCGGGTGTGCGCATCTCGGCCAGCAGCCAATCGGCGGTCTCCAGCGCCACCCGCCGGGCGAGCACCGACCCGGTCGAGCGCCACCAGTGCGTGTAGACCCGCAGCAGCAGGGCGTTGTCGTAGAGCATCTTCTCGAAGTGCGGCACCACCCAGCCGGCGTCCACGCTGTATCGGGCGAAGCCGCCGCGCAGCTGGTCGTAGATGCCGCCCCGCGCCATCGCCTCCAGCGTCCGCCCGGCCATGGCCGCCGCCTCGCCCGCGGCGCTCCGGTCGCCCTCCGGGGCGGTGGGCCGGGAGGCGGCGGCGTAGCGCAGCAGGAACTCCAGGGCCATCGACGGCGGGAACTTCGGCGCCCCGCCGAACCCGCCGCGGTCGGGGTCGAAGGACTGCCGCAGGCTCCGCACGGCCCGGTCCAGCGTGTCGCGGTCCGGCACCGGGCCCGACGGCAGCGCCGCCTGCTCGTTCAGCGCCTGGACGATCTTCGAGCCCTGGTCCAGCACCGCCTCGCGGTCACGGGCCCAGGCGCTCGCGACCCCGGTCAGCAGCCGCTGGAAGTGGGGCCGCGGGAAGTACGTGCCGGCGTAGAAGGGGTGCCCGTCCGGGGTGGCGAAGACCGTCATCGGCCACCCGCCCTGGCCGGTCATGGCCTGGGTCGCGGTCATGTAGACCGCGTCCACGTCCGGACGCTCCTCCCGGTCGACCTTGACGTTGACGAAGTGCTCGTTCATCAGCGCGGCGGTCTCGCCGTCCTCGAAGGACTCGTGCGCCATGACGTGACATCAGGTGAAGTCAAGAAGCGGGTAACCAGTGGCAGGATGAGTACCCCACACTGATCAGTAGGGGAACGTCCCGCCGTCTCGCTTCTTGCATCGCCTCCTCTCCCCAAGGCCGCCAGTCAACTGGGTTGTCGGCGTGCTGGAGGAGGTAGGGAGATGTCTCGCTACCCAGTCGGTTCATGCCCCCATGGTCTCATGCGACCCGTCTGTGACACGAGGGTGCTGAGAAACATCCGTCGCGCCGGATGATGATGGACTCGCCGGGGGCGCTGCGGACATCATGTCGATCATGACCTGACGAGACCGTACGGGAGACCTGGATTTCCTGGTCATTCATAGCCTTGGCTCCATACGACCTGGATGGCCTGCTCCTTTCCGGTCTTTCTCCCTCTTCCCACGGGGTTCACGATGATCATTGTGAACATGTCGGCGATGATCGCTCGCTTCTGGCCGAGGTTCATGCCGTCTCTCCATAAATGATCGACGTCCATGGACGGCCCGTCGGCCGCCTTCCGCTCCTTCTTCCAGGCGGTGCGCTCCATCTGCAGTCGCACTAAGTGATCTCTGATATCGATGGACGCGGTGAAGTACCGTTCATCGGTGATTTCGCCTGCGAGCCATTTTCGATGCAGGGCGTCCAGCTTGCGGTCAAGCTCGGTGATCACCCCCTCCTTCGTGAACGGTTCGGTAAGGGTCGCTCGGGTGGCCCGCTCCTTCATCTTCGTGATGACGAGTTCTTCGATGCGCCTGTCCGTCTCCGGCCCCGAGCGGCCGACGCCTGAGCATCCGCCTTCGCTCTTCGGCGGACAGGTGTAGGTGTAACCGGCTATGCCTTTATTGGTAGCCGTACCCCTTAGTTTCGCCATGCACGGCCGTTCCGTGTCGGGTCGGACCCTTCCACATCTCAGGTGACCTGACAGGAGATACTTGGTTGCCTTGTCGACGGACCTGCCTCGTTCGGCTGGAACCGCTGGACGTGGTTCCTCTCCGGTCGCGGGAAGGACGTCCCGGCTGGTGCGGCGGATGCGGGGTCTGTACCGTGTCCAGACCTGTTCGAGTTCTGCGACGGTGCAGATCGTTTCCCAGTCACCGATTTTCGGCTGCCCGGTTTCTTCGTCCATATAGACTGTGCCGTCGATCATCCTGAGTCCCGCGTTGCGGGGGTTCGCAACGATTTGTTTTATAGTTTGACCCCGCCAAGGGCCACCGCTGCGCGTCGGGATTCCAGATTCCTGGAAGATGCGGACGATGCCGGCCCAACTCTCGCCGGCAATGCATGCCTCGACGGCCTTGCGGACCAACGGAGCCTCTTCTGGATTTGACATCCTGCCGTCGGGCGACCAGCCGAAGGGGCGTACCCCCACGTGCGGGATGCCTCGCATGGCGCGGCCTTCGTGCCATATTCGAGTACGGGATTTCTTCTTCCTGATCTCGCCCAAGCTGACGGTGACGTTGATCAATCCTCTGAGATCAGCGCCTTCTGCGTACAGATCCTGGTGTCCGGCGTGGTCGTAGAAATGTCTACCGGGATGTGACCGGAATGCGGTGACGAACCGTTGCCACTGATCCGGCAGGCGGTAGATGCGGTCTTCCTCCGTGCAGATGACACCATGCACCGGATATCCCTCCGGAGTGGTGTGCCGGATCAGGTCGTCGATCATGGCTTCGTATTCAGGTCTGTAGTCATTCTTCGCGCTGGATAGATCATTGTCGATGTAACGGCGAACGATTCGGTATCGCGGGCCCATGCGGCGGACCCGCATCCGCATGCAGCCATGTTGGGTGGTGATCCCGCTGGTCTCGTTTTTGCCTCTCCTGGTGTCGGAGATACGTGCGTAAGCGATCAGGCAGATGACTCCCTGCTCAATGCACTCGGCCACAGATGGGATGCCTGTCGGCACCCCGTGCTCCGCCAGTTCTGCGAGCACCTCTCCCTTTTGCGGACGCAATGCGGACCCTTTCCGATCTGAAGAGATATGACCCTTATGCTGGAATTAAGCGGCCTTGTTCATCGACCACGTTCTCAACGTTTAACAGAATATTACGAGAAGTCGTTCACCGGCATGGGTTTCTCGTCCATGGCGTTGTGTCGGAGGGAGCGAGGTGGCGCACCGCGAACTGTTCGGAGAGAGCGTCGGCGGCATTGGGCGGGACGCCGCGTGAAGGAGCCGCCCGCCCGGTGGTCCTCGACTCCCGGACACTCTCCTTGTTCGTTCCTACGGATTCCTACCGGCTCCTACGGGACGCCGACGGCGGAGGATCTCGTCCATGGTGGTCGTAGGCAGCGTCCCGGCCTCGGCCGCCGCGTGGACGCGGTCACGGTCGGGGTCGGTGTCGAGCATCGCGTGGCCCCACCAGGCGGTCAGCACACCGTCCAGCTCCGGTCCCTGACGGGCTTCGAGCAGCTCCGCGAAGAACCGGGCGCGCCGTCCGCCGCGCAGCGCGCTGGAGATCCTGCCGATCGTCCGAGGTACCCGCTGCGAGTCGGTCGCGTGCCGGTGGACGGGCCGGGTGCTCATCCGTACCGCCTTTCCTCGCTTTCCCGCCAGGGTACGGCGTCGCCGTACGGTTTCGTGTGCCATCGGTGACACCGGCGGCTCAGCCGACGGCGCCGGGGGCGGGTCAGCGGGGTGACTGGGCCGAGGTGGGTTCCGTCCAGTGCACCGGAAGCGCGGGGTTGCCCGCCGACGAGCCGCCGTCCACCCGCAGCACCGCGCCGGTGGTCCAGGCGGCCTCGGGTGAGGCGAGGAAGAACACCGCGGCGGCCACGTCGGCCGGCTGCCCGACCCGGCCGAGCGGGTTGCCGGAGACCGCCGCCGCGTACTCCTCGGTGATCGGGTTGACCTCCTGGCTGCTGCCGGCCACGAACCCGGGCGACACGGCGTTCACCCGGATCCCCGCGGCGCCCAGCTCGACCGCGCAGGAGCGGGTGAGCATCTCCAGCGCCGCCTTGGACGTCGAGTAGTGCGCCGCGCCCGGCCTGGCCCGGATCGCCGCGCCCGAGGCCAGGTTCACCACGCTCGCCGGGCGGCCCTCGGCCACGGCCAGCCGGGCCAGCGCCACCGTGGTCAGCATGGGGGCCCGGGTGTTGACGCCCAGCACGTGGTCCCACATCGGCGCGGTCATCTCCAGCAGCGGGGTCGCGGGCCAGATGCCCGCCGCGTTCACCAGCACGTCCACCGGGCCGGACCTCCGCCACGCCCGGTCGACGACCTCCCCCGCGCCGGGGTCGCCCAGGTCCGCCGTGACGGCGTCCGTGGCGACGCCGTACGCCGACGCGATCGCGTCGAGCCGCTCGCGCAGCGGCTCCTCCCGGGCGTCCACCCCGGTGATCCGGTCGCCCGCCGCGGCGAACCGTTCGGCGATGGCGCCGCCGAGGCCGCCCGCGACTCCGGTGATCAGTACGTGACGTGACATCAGGTGTTCCTCTCCTCGTCGTGAAGCGCCTCGGGGTCCCCGCCGGGGGCCTCGTCGTGAACCGTTCCCGGTGTCCCGTCGCGAACCGTGTCCGGTGCCTCGCCGTGAACCGTTCCCGGTGTCCCGCTGCGAACCGCGCCGGGGCTCCCGCCGTACGCCGTGCCGGTGTTCCCGCCGAGGACCGCGCGTTCGAGCTCGGCCGGGTTGTCCCGGGACATCGGCCGCCGTCCGGCCTCCAGCTCGCCGATCAGCCGGAGCACGGCCTCGACCCCGGGGCACCGGAGGCCGTGGCCTTCCGCGAGGCGCAGTACGGGGCCGTACTGGGCCGGGACCTCCGTGGGGCGGCGCCGGACCGCCAGGTCCCGCCAGATGCCGGTCCTGGTCTTCGGCTGCGTGCGCAGCCAGGCGCAGAACCCGGTCAGGGCGGTGCTCGTGAGGTCCGGCGGCGCGTCCTCGGCGAACGCGTCCGCCCGCCAGGCGTCGAACGACTCCGGCGTGACCCCCTGCGCGGCGGCGACGGCGTAGACCTCCCGGGCCAGCGCGACGGTGAGCCCGGGATGCCGCTCGATGGTGTCGGCGACCGGGTCGTCGCTGGTGGCGCTGGCCGCGGCGACCGCGCCGTATGCGAGCTTGGACCACAGGAAACCGGCGACGTTCCCGTTCGCCGTCGCCGGGCCCCACGCCTGAAGGTCCGCGACGATCCTCCGCACCCGGGGGCCGGCCGTGCCGTCGAGCTCGCCGACCACCAGCGCGCCGGGTCCGCCGTCGGCGATCACCCCCGGTTCGACCAGGTCGGCGAACAGGTTCACGAAGGCGGAGACGGTCCGCCGGGCTCCCACGGCCGCGGCGATCTCCGGTTCGCACAGGCCGTTCTGCAGGCTCACCACGAACCCGTCCTCGGCCAGCCTGGGGGCGATCCACCGCGCGGCCGTCGCGGTGGCGTTCGCCTTCACCGCGAGCAGCACGTCGCGCAGCGGTTCCGTCACCTCGCCGGGGGTGCGGGCCTCGATCCGCACGCTCCGCTCGGTGCCGTCGGCGCGGCGGATGGTCAGGCCCCGCTCGCGCACCGCCGCCACCTGCGCGGCGTCGGAGTCGACGATGAGCACCCGGTGGCCGGCCCCGGCCAGATGGAAGGCGATCGTGCCGCCGATGGCGCCGCCGCCGACGACGGTGTAGTTCCCGCTCACCACTGTCCTCCTCGTACGGCTCGCTCCAGCCAGGCCACCGCCACCGGCAGCACCTCCTCGTCCACGTCGAATCCGGGGGAGTGGGGAGGGCCGGGGCCGTCCGACCCGACGACGGCGTAGCCCGCCACGCCCCCCGCCTCCTGCACGGCCCGCATCAGCAGGCTCGCGTCGTCGCTCGCGCCGAGCGGATGGGTGGCGCGCACCTCGGCCAGTCCCTCGGCGGCGGAGGTCAGCGCCGCCGCGACCGCGGGGTCGGTCGTGGCCGCGGTGGCGTGCCCGGTGCGGGTCAGTTCGACGCCGACCTCGTGCATCGCCGCGGCGGCGCGCACGACGACCTCGGCGCGCCGTGCCAGCTCGTCCGCCACGCCGGCCGTGTCCGCGCGCGTCTCGTACGCCAGCTCCGCCTCTCCGGCGATCACGTTGGCCGCGACCCCGCCCTGCAGCCGCCCGACGTTGATCCGTGTGGTCGCCCCGGCGAAGCGGGGCAGCGCGTGCAGGTTCAGCGTGGCCGTCGCGGCGGCGAGGAGCGCGTTGCGCCCCTGTTCGGGCGCCTTGGCGGCGTGCGCCTCGCGGCCGGTGAACCTGGCCAGGTGCTTGGACGTGGCGATCAGCTCGGTGGCCGCCGGGGCGAGCCGCCCGCTGGGCAGGCCGAACCCGAGGTGGATCGCGAGCAGCACGTCCACGTCCGCGCAGACGCCCGCCGCCACCAGGGGCTGCGCGCCGCGCACCCCCTCCTCGGCGGGCTGGAACAGCAGCCGCACGGTGCCGGGGAAGTCGCGCGTGGACAGGGCCGCGGCCAGGGCGAGGCCGATCGCGACGTGCCCGTCGTGGCCGCAGGCGTGCATCACGCCCGGGTGCCGGGAGGCGAAGCCCCGCCGGAGCGGCGGGTGGGCGTCGTCGGCCGTTTCGGTGATGGGCAGCGCGTCCATGTCGAAGCGCAGCGCGACCGTCGGTCCGGGCCGGTCGCCGCGCAGGGTGGCGACCACGGCGGTGCGGCCGCCGGAGAACCGGGTCACCAGGTCCTCCGGCACGCCCTCGGCCGCCGCACGGTCGGCCGCGTGCTCCAGCACGGCCACCTCGGGCAGGCCGGGCAGTCCGGCCGCGTCGAACACCTCCCGCCCGGAGCGGACGCTCCAGCCGAGGTCGCGCAGCGCGGTGTCCACCCTGGCGGCGGTGCGGATCTCGGTGAAGCCGAGCTCGGGGTGGGCGTGCAGGTCACGGCGTACGGCGACCACGTCGGTCACGTCGCGGGGCCACGGGGACGTCATGACGGCAGGTCCGGCCCGCTGACGGCGAACTCCGCCCGCGCGGCGTCGAACAGCTCGGGGTCGGCGAGCAGGTCGGCTCCGGCGCAGGCCAGCGCGGTGGCCATCCGCAGCATGGCCTGCTGCGCCCGGGGCAGGGCGACCGCCTCGGCCATGGCCGCGGAGTGGGTCGGCGTGCCGGTGTCCATCACCTGCAGGTAGGGGTGGACGGTCGGCAGCACCAGGCTGACGTTGCCGATGTCGGAGGAGCCGGTGCCGCCGCGCAGCACCGGCTGCTCGACGGTGACGCCCTGGCGGCGCAGGTGCCCGGCGACCAGGCCGGCGATCAGGTGGTTGTTCTTGCGTTCGGCGTAGCCGAGTCCCCCGCTGATCCGGACCGTCGTCCCGGTGGCGGTGGCGGCGGCGGTGGCGACCGCCTCGACCCGGCCGGCGATGTCGTCCACGACGTCGCCGGTGAGCGCCCTGACCATGAACTCGGCGCGGGTGTAGGCGGGCACCACGTTGGGCGCGTCGCCGCCGTGCGTGATGATCCCGTGCAGGCGGCTGGTCTCCGGCACGAACTGGCGCAGCGAGTCCACCCCGGTGAAGAACTGGATCATCGCGGCCAGCGCGCTGCGCCCGTCCTGGGCGCTGGCGGCCGCGTGCGCGGCCACGCCGTGGAACTCCAGCACGAGCTGGCGGGTGGCGGTGGCGTGCCGGATCGGCATCGTCGTGTCGCCGGGATGGAACATCAGGGCGGCGTCCACGCCGTCGAACACGCCGGCCTCCAGCAGCAGCACCTTGCCGCCCGCGCCCTCCTCGCCCGGCGTGCCGACGCAGGTCACCGTGCCGGGCAGCTCCGGCGCGGCGCGGCGCAACGCGATCGCCGCGCCGGCCCCGCCGGCCGCGATCAGGTTGTGCCCGCATCCGTGCCCGATGCCGGGCAGCGCGTCGTACTCGCAGAGGAAGGCGAGCACCGGCGACCCGGCGCCCGCGGTGCCGCGGAACGCGGTGGGCAGGCCGCCCACCCCCTCCTCCACCGCGAAGTCCGCACGCAGCAGGTCGGTCAGCCGCCCGGCCGCGTACTTCTCGTTCATCGCCAGCTCGGGGTGGGCGTGCAGGTCCAGGCTCAGGCCGATCAGGTCGTCCGACAGCCCGCGGATCTCTTCCTCGATCCGCTCGTGGATCTCGGCGGCGGCGCCGCTCACAGGGATCTCCTTCGTCGTGGGGTGGGTCGGCCGTACGGCGGGCCGGCCGCCGTACGGGTCGCGCGGGGAGAGCCGGCCGTACGGCGGGCCGTCGCCGTACGGGGCGCGCCGGCCGTGGGGCCGGGTGTGCGGCGGGTCAGCGCGGCACCGCGTCGAGCACGCGGCGGGCGTTGCCGCCGAGGACCTTGGCGATGTCGGCGTCGGTCCAGCCGCGCCGTACCAGCCAGCCGGCGGCGTTGCGCGGCGCCTCCGCGGGGTTCTCCATGCCGGAGACGTACCCGGGCAGCGCGAGCCCCTCGTGGCCGGGCACCGGCTGCGGTGCCCATCCGGCGGCCGCGTACAGGCCGGTGTGGTCGCCGAAGAAGGTGTCGGGGCCGAGACCGACGTGGTCGACGCCGACGAGCTCCGCGATGTACTCGACGTGGGCCATCACCGCGTCCAGGTCGTGCTCGGGGTTGCCCTCCACCCTGGTGGAGCCCGGCGCGGCCTCCACGCCGATCACCCCCGAGGCGCCGGCGACCGCGCGCAGCACGTCGTCGGGTTTCATCCGCGGGCTGGGCCACAGGGCCCGCGCGCCGGCGTGGCTGATCACCACCGGCGCCTCGCTGATCGCGGCGGTCTCGATGGCGGTGCGGTCGCCGGTGTGGGACAGGTCGACCAGCATGCCGAGCCGGTTCATCTCGGCCACCGCCCGCCGGCCGAGCGGGGTGAGGCCCCCGTCGACCGGCTGCCCGAGCCCGCCCCCGAGGGGGTTGCCCGCGTTGTAGGCGAGGCCGGCGGAGCGGATCCCGGCGTCGTACAGGTCCGCGATGCCGTCCAGGTCGGCGCCGATGCTGCCCAGGTCCTCCAGGGCCGGCAGGATCACGGGCCCGGAGGCGACGGCGGCGAGGGCGTCGCGCATCCGGCGGGCCCAGCGCAGCAGCCGGTCCTGGTCGGGTTCGGCCAGCGAGCTGGCCAGCACCACGTCCAGCCCGGAACGTTCCAGGCCGGCGTGTCCCAGGTGCTCGGTCCCGCTCTCGCCGTACTCCGCCCAGCTCTCCGGGGTGAGGGGGTCGGGCAGCCGGACCGGGTGGTCGTGCAGCGACACCACCGTCCCGGACATCAGGCGGTCCACCCGCTCGCGCTGCCGGTCGTCGAGGTCCAGCGGGTACGGCGGCAGCCGGTCCACGTCCGCGGCGAGGGGGATCACGCGCGCATCTCCACGTCGTGCGTGTCCACGCCCTTGGTCTCCCGCATGAAGTAGAAGAACACCCCCGTGACCAGCGCGCAGACGCTGACGTAGAGCGGTACGGCCCAGAGGTTGCCGCGGGCGCCGAAGAACTGCATCACGCTGGGCGCGGTGCCGCCGAAGATCGCGTTCGAGATGGCGTACGGCAGGGCGATGCCGATGGTGCGGACCTGCGGCGGGAACAGCTCGGCGAAGACCGTCGCGAGGTTGGAGTGGTTGAGCGACAGGAACGCCATGCCGACCAGCGACACGATCAGCACGCTGCCGAAGCTCGGGCCCAGCATGGACAGCAGGGGGAACGGCAGGATCACGAACGCCGCCGCGTAGACCAGCATCGTCGGCCGGCGTCCGAACCGGTCGGACAGCAGCGCCGCGAACGGCAGGATCACGACGAAGAAGGCGAGTGCGAGGGTGTTGGCCAGCTGCGCGTCCGCCTTGTCGGCGTTCTGGGTGAGCACCGCGTAGGTGGGCAGGTAGGTCAGCCACATGTAAGTGATCACCGAGCCGGCGATGGAGATGCCGAACACGAACCACGCGCCGCGCCGGTGACCCGCGGCCATGGCGCCCAGCGGGCGCTGCTCCCGCTTCCCGCTCTGCTCCAGCAGGCGGAACGCCTCCGGCTCGGCGAGGCGTCGCCGGATGTACATGCCGACCAGGCCGATCACCGCGCCGAGGGCGAACGGGACCCGCCAGCCCCAGGAGGACATGGCGGCGTCGTCGAGGACCCGGGTGAGCACGGTGGCGCTCAGCGACGCGCACAGGATGCCCAGCACCACCGAGACCTGCTGGAAGGATCCGGCGAAGGCGCGGCGTCCCGGCTTGGCCCACTCGACGAGGAACGAGGCCGACGTGCCGAACTCGCCGCCGGTGGAGAACCCCTGCAGCAGCCGGCCGATGATGAGGATCGCCGGGGCGAGCCAGCCGACCGCGTCGTAGGTGGGGGCCAGGGCGATGAGCAGGCTGCCCCCGGCCATCAGCAGGATGGTGAGGGTCATGCCGTGCCGGCGCCCGTGCCGGTCCGCGTAGACGCCGAGCACGGTCGCGCCGACCGGCCGCATGAAGAAGCTGATCGCGAACACCAGCAGCGTCGACAGGGTGGCGGTGGTGCCGCCGCCGGGGAAGAACTGGTCGGCGAAGTACACGGCGAAGAACCCGTACACCGACCAGTCGAACCACTCGACGAAGTTGCCGATGGTGCCGCCGATCAGCGCGTTCGCGGTGCCACCCGCGGTCCGGGCCCCGGGGGCGGCCGTGGTGGAGGAGGACATGTGCGACTCCACGGAAGAAATAGGGAGGGGGGTGATGATGCATCACATAGTGCGACTTGCATACGCTAAACAGCAATGTTGGTGATAAATCTGCATGGATGCGTCAATTTCTGCTTGCCAGGTGAAGGATGTCGCTCGCATGGATGAGGTCGACCTCCGCGTCATCGCCGCCCTGATCGCCGACCCGCGCGCGAGCTGGCCCGCGGTCGCCAGGGCGGTGAACGTCTCCGAGGCCACGGTGTCCCGGCGCGCGGCCAGGATCCTCTCCTCGGGGCTGGTCCACGTCGCGGCGACCCTCGACGTGCTGGCCACCGGCCGCGGCGTGCCCGTGTTCGTACGGGTGCGGTGCGAGCCGCGCAGGACGGTGTCGGTCGCCAACGCGCTCACCGGCTGGCCGAGCGTGCGGTTCGTCTCCCTGGTCTCCGGGGCGGCCGACTGCCTGGTCGAACTGGTGGCCGCCGACCGCAGCGACCTGCTCGACCTCACCCTGCTGCGGCTGCCGGAACTGGACGGGGTCGTCGGCAGCAGCTCCGAGATCGTGCTGCGCCGCTTCACCACCGGGGTGGGCTGGGATCCGGGACTGCTGGACCCCGCGGCGGTGACGGCCCTGCGCGCGGGCCGGCTCGACCGCTGGGACAGGGCGCACCCCACCGAACTCGTGCCGCCGCTGTCCGACGTGGACGAGCTGCTGGTCGCGGCCCTCGCCGAGGACGGCCGGATGCGCTGGCGGGACCTCGCGGCCCGCGTGGGGACCATGGAGAGCACCGCGCGCCGGCGGGTGGAGAACCTGTGCAGGTCCGGCGCGCTGAGGCTGCGCACGATCGTCGAGCCGGAGACGCTGGGGCTGCCGGTGACGGCGTTCCTGTGGCTGCGGGTCGACCCGCACCGGGTCGACGCGGTGGCCGGGGAGCTGGCACGGCATCCGGCGGTGCTGCTCCTGTGCGCGACGGCCGGCGAGCACACCATCTGCGGGGAGGTGGCGGTGGCGGAGTACTCGGACCTGCACGGTTTCCTCACCGGGACCCTCGGCGCGATCCCCGGGATCCGCGACGTGGACGTGACGATGGGCCTGCAGACCCTGAAACGCGCCTCCATCGTCAGCCCGTGGTTCCCCCAGCCGCCCCCCTCGCCGTTCTGATCACCCCTGACGCTCTCCGCCGGGAGCGCGGGGGTGCGGGGGCGCCGTACGGCTCGGCGGGGCGGCGCGCCGCCGGGAGCGGGGGATAGGTGTGTTCGGGCGGGTTCGGGGCGTAGGCTCGTTGAGCGTGGATCTCGACTTCGTCCGCGTGCACGCCGCAAGGCCGGTCGCGGAGCTGACCCGGCGTGATGTGGTGCGCGCGTTGCTCGCCGTGCCGTCCGGCGTGGCACTGGTGGCCCTTCCCGACCTGCGCCGGGCGATGGAGCGGGCCGGGAACCCGCTGACCCCGCCCTTCTGGGAGTCCGCCAGGACGGCGCTGGGGGCGATCGAGTCGGGCGCCGCGACCGTGGGCGACGTGCAGCGCTGGCTGGAGTCCACCGGCACCGAGCCGCTGCTGCTGACCCGGAGCATGTTCGTCTGGCCCGAGGAGGACGAGCGCGGGCCGGTCGCCGAGGAGATGTTCCACCGGCTGGTCGCCCACCTGGAGCGGCGGGTCGCCGCGGGCGAGGTCGATCCGGACGCCCTCGCGCTGGGCGACGAGTCGGCCAGGGCCTCCTACGAGGAGATCCAGGAGCGCTGGCTCGGCGCCCCGCTGCCCGACGGGCGGGTGCCCAGGGACGCGGTGAGCGACGAGCAGGACGAGGAGCTGTCGGCCGCCTGGCACGAGGAGGAGGCGTTCGCCCTCGGCGAGCTGCGGCGCATCATGGCCGATCTGCCCGAGGCCGACCGGCCCGGAGAGGCGCTGCGGGCGGCGAGCACCCGGCTGCGCGAGCTGATGACGGCCCCCGGCTACCCGGGCAACGTGCTGCGCGCCTGCGCCGGCTACGAGGGCGGCCCGCTGCCGGCCGACGACGAGGAGCTGTGGCTCACGGTCGCGGCGGGGATAGCCGGGCCGATCTCCGACCTGCCGGAGGAGGGCGACACGGCCGACGCGTTCGCCGACCTGGAGGGCGAGCTGAACTCCGAGGACTCCGTGCTGGCGGCGCTGTGCGCGATCGACCACGCCGACTGGCTGGCGGTGGTGGCCGCGCTGGCCAGGCGCGGCCCAGGAGTGCTGGCCTCACCGGAGCGGATCGCCCGGCTCATCGCGGAGTCGGAGGACATCGACGTCCGGATGGACGAGCCGGAGGACCTGGAGTCGGCGGAAGCGTTGTTCGGGTCGGTCACGCCGCTGTGGGCCTGCCTCGGGATCGTCGACCGGAGCGAGGTGCTCACCCCGCTGGGCCACTGGGGCCTGCCCAGGGCCCTGGACCGGGCCTGGTCGCAGGCCGGCTGAGCAGCCGTACGGCCGGAGCCGCGGCGGGCCCGGTCACGGCGGGCCGAGCCGTACGGCCGGGCGCGCGGGCCGGGTGGCGGTGTACGGCGGCCCGGCCGCGAGCGGCGCGGAGACGCCGGCCCCACCGGCGCGGGAACGCCGGCCCCGCCCCCGGGGCACGGCCGGCGGGACCCCGCGGCGGATGCGATCAGGCGTTTCCGCCGGGCTTGCGGGTATCCCGCTCGGCGGGAAGGTCGATCTTGGAGATCTGCTTCCGCATCGACTTGACGAGCAGGAAAAGCGCGAAGCCGATGGCGGCGACGACGAGGAAGCCCAGCACACCCGGGCTGACGTCGCCTTGGGCGGCGGCGGCGAACACGATGGAAGTCACCTCTCAAGTCTGCCACCGCCCCCCGGCGGTCCCGTCAGTGGCGGGCGGGGGAGGTCTCCTCGGCCAGGACACCGGTGAACAGGTCGTCCTCGGGAAGCTCGGTGTCCACCAGGGATCGCGCCAGGTGGTAGTCCTCGGTCGGCCAGACCTCGATCTGCACGTCGCGCGGGCAGACGAACCAGAACCCGTCGGGGTCGACCTGGGTGGCGTGCGCGATCAGCGCCTGGTCGCGGACCTCGAAGTAGTCCCCGCAGGGGACCCGGGTGGTGACCGGCCACCTGTCCTTCTGCGGGCGGTCCTCCCAGCGGGCGATCCAGTCGCTGTAGGGGGAGCCGAGGCCGCGGGAGACCATCGCCTCGTGCAGGGCCTCGAACCGCTCCCGGGTGAAACCCATGTGGTAGTAGAGCTTCAGGGGCTGCCAGGGCTCGCCGGCGTCCGGGTAGCGGTCGGGGTCGCCGGCCGCCTCGAACGCCTCCACCGAGACCTTGTTGGTCATGATGTGGTCGGGGTGGGGGTAGCCGCCGTCGTCGTCGTAGGTGAGGATCACGTGCGGCCGGAAGTCGCGCACGGCCGCGACCAGCGGCGCCGCGGCGGTCTCCAGCGGCTGGAGGGCGAAGCAGCCCTCGGGCAGCGGCTCGTTCTCGTCCTCGGGCAGGCCCGAGTCGACGAAGCCCAGGAACCGCTGCCCCACGCCCAGGATCTCGCGGGCGCGCTCCATCTCCAGGCGGCGGACCTCGCCGATGTTCTCGAGGATGTCGGGACGGTCCATCTTGGGATTGAGGATGGAACCGCGCTCTCCGCCCGTGAGGGTGCAGACCAGCACCTCCACGCCCTCGGCGACGTAACGTGCCATCGTGGCGGCGCCCTTGCTCGACTCGTCGTCGGGGTGCGCGTGAACGGCCATAAGCCTCAGCGGTGCACTCACGGGGCTCGCTGTCTCCTCTTTGTCTGTCACGCTCATCTGTCTGTCACGCTCGGATCTCCGTCTGCCCCGCCGCGGTCCGGGGGACCGGCCGCCCGCCCGAGCCCTGGAGCGCCGTGCCGTTCCACGGCCCGGCCTGAGGCACTCTAGAGAGAGGTTAGTTTCTCGTGGGCGGTCGCGGGGGCGACGCCCCCGCGGGGGACAATTGTCTCGGACAACACCGCGGTAGTGCTTGGAGATTCCGTCATGGCCATCAGTGAGGCCGAGCAGGGCCGGGAGCCCCGGCCCGTGCTCGGCAGTCCCGGCGACTTCCCGGAGCGGGAGCGCCGCCGGGGCAACTTCGTCGTGCACGTGGTGATCGCCATCCTGTGCGCGGTGTGCGCCGCCGGGTGGGGTTACGTCATGTGGGCGTCGAAGGGCAGCACCGACGTCATCGACGAGGTCATCGCATTCGACGCCAACCGCAGCGATTCCCTGCAGATCACCTTCGAGGTGGTCAAGCCGTCCGACCGCGCCGCCGTCTGCCGGCTGCGGGCCGTGGACGTCAACCACGTCGAAGTGGGCAGCCGTGAGATCGATATTCCTGCTGGTAAGGGATATATCCGCCTCACCGAGCGGTTGCAGACCAGTGCCCAGGCGACTTCCGGCTCGGTCCAATACTGTCATCTCGTATAGTGAGATATTTGGGGAAGCGTTCGAGCCGTTAACTTGTTAGCCTGTCGAGATTCGACCGTGCGCCACCCAGCGTACGAATGCCTGTCCGAGTACGAAGCCCCCTTCAAGAGGATGCAAGGAGAACCCGTGGCCGACTCCCACAACGAGAGCGTCACCTGGCTCACTCAGGAGGCGTACGACCGCCTGAAGGCAGAGCTGGAATACCTCTCGGGGCCCGGGCGCGTCGACATCGCCAAGAAGATCGAGGCGGCCCGCGAAGAGGGTGACCTGAAGGAGAACGGCGGCTACCACGCCGCCAAGGACGAGCAGGGCAAGATGGAGGCCCGGATCTTCCATCTCCGCCAGATCGTCGACAACGCCAAGGTGGGTGAGGCGCCCCGCACCGAGGGCGTCGTGGGCCCCGGCATGACCGTCACCGTCCGTTTCGAGGGCGATGACGAGGAGGTCACGTTCCTGCTGGCCTCCCGTGAGGAGAGCGGCGCCCCGATCGACGTCTACTCGCCGAAGTCGCCCCTCGGCTCGGCGATCAACGGCAAGAAGGTGGGCGAGAAGGCCACCTACACGATGCCGAACGGCCGCTCCAACTCGGTGGAGATCCTCGACGCCGTGCCGTACGTCGGCAGCTGACCCGCCGGCCCGTGACCTTCCGGGCCGAGATGTTCCCAGCCGGCGGATCCGCCGGGACACCGTCCCGGCGGATCTCCGTGTGCGGGGGCTTCGCGCCGCGTAGGTCCGCGCACCGCGGGGGAGAGCGCCGTCCCGGTCGCGCGGCGATAAGTCGTTAGAGAACTTTTAGCGGCTTTCCGTGCGTCATCGCCTGATTTCCGGCACTCTTGGTCTGGCACCGGGTTGAGGGAAGGAGACGACGTGTTCGAGGGGCGGACGCGCGTCTCCCAGCTGATCCACGAGGCTCGGCAGGACCTCGCCTACGCGCCGCGCATCCGGCGCGCCGAGCCCGGCATCCCGCGGCGCCGGCGCCTGTTCCCCGTCGTCCTGCTCCTCCTCGTCACCGCCCTGGCGGCCGGGACGCTGGTCGTCGTCACCCTGCCCGAGCGGGTCCCCGAGACCACGGTCGCCCTGCGCAGGCCGGTCACCACGGAGACCGTCCGGGCCGCCGCCACGCCGGCTCCCGCGGCCACGGGGAACGCGTCCCCCCGGGTGGCGCCGCTCACCTCGATCCACAAGCCCAGCATGTTCGTCGTCGCGAACCGGGCGCTGAGCTCGGCCGTGGTCGCGAAGGTCGCCCAGATCCCCGGGGTGCGGGCGGTGGAGCGCGCCGACGCCGCCGAGGTGGGCATGGACGGCAAGCGCGTGCAGACCCTGGGGGTCGATCCCTCGACGTTCCGCGCCTACACTCCCAAGCCGACCGCCCGCTCCGACCGGCTCTGGCACAACGTCGCCACCGGCGAGATGGCCGTCTCCTTCGTCCTGGGCAACGACGGCGGCATGCCGCTGGGCAAGGTCGTGAACGCGGCCGGGCGCAACCTGCGGGTGGGCGCCTACGCGACGATGGGCATGGGCGCAATCGACGCGGTCGTCTCCCGGGACACCGCGCGGGCGCTGGGTGTCCCGGAGAACAACGCGCTGGTGGTGAGCGCGCCCAGGGCCGGCGCCGCCAGGCTGCGCGCCGCCCTGCTGCGGGTCCTGCCCAAGGGCAGCCAGGTCGCCGCGATCGACCCGGTGCTGCGGGCGCCCGTGCAGCAGCCCGGGAAGGAGTCCGGGAAGCAGCCCGGGCGCACGGTCTGGCCGGCGGGCTCCTTCATGACCGCGGGCCAGATCAGGGTGGCCCTCACCGCGGCCGCCGGCAAGCTCGGCCGGCCGTACGTGTGGGGGGCCGAGGGACCCGACACCTTCGACTGCTCGGGCCTGGTGCAGTGGGCCTTCGCCCAGGCGGGCGTGAGGATGCCCCGGGTGACGCACCAGCAGTTCGCCGCCGGCCCGCAGGTCCCGCTCTCCCAGGCCCAGCCCGGCGACCTGCTGTTCTGGCGGTCCGACCCCACCAACCCCGGGTACGTATCGCACGTGGCGATCTACTGGGGCGACGGCAAGATGCTCCAGGCGCCGCGGACCGGTGACGTGGTCAAGTTCAGCCCGATCAGCACCCGCAACCTCGCCGGGGTCGTCCGGGTCAGCCCTGTCGCCGCGGCCCGCGTCCGCTGACCCGCGGGGTCCTCCCCCTCACCACCCCCGCGTACGGTGCGGACCGTGCCCCGTACGGCCCCGGTCGGCCCCGTACGGTCTCGGCCGGCCACGCGACGCGCTCGCCTCCCCGGACGTCCCGCCCGGACGGCCGCATGGCCTGCCCGTGCCCGTTTCCCGCGTACGGCGAATCCGCCTCTGTTCCCAACGTCTTTAGCGTTGTAATGTCGATTACATGGATATCGAGGAAGCAACGCAGAAGCTGCGCGGCTGGTTCTCCGGGCGGCTGCCCGAGGACTGGTTCGAGGGACAGCCCGAGATCGTCCTGGACCGCGAGGAGATCACGGTGATCGGCCGGCTCCCCGCACCCTCCTTCGCCGACGACGTCTCGGAGGTGGAGCGCGCCGCCGCACTGGAGGGCGGCATGCAGCGGTTCCGCGAGGAGACCCGGGAGCGGCGCATCGAGATCGCCCTGGAGGCGGAGCGCCGCTTCCGCCGCAAGGTCTCCTGGGGGATCGAGGTGGGCGACGAGACAGTGATGTTCACCACACTGTCGGTCCCCGTCATGACGCGGCTGAGGCAGCCGGAGCGCCGGGTGCTGGACACCCTCGTGGCCGCCGGGGTGGCCCGCAGCCGCAGTGACGCGCTGGCCTGGTGCGTCCGTCTGGTCGGCAGGAACACCGACTCCTGGCTGGCGGATCTACGGGACGCGCTGCGGCACGTGGACCAGGTCCGGGCCGCCGGGCCCGACCTGGATTCGTGAGCCTGGTCAGGGAAAACGGCCGTGAATTGGTCTGAACCTGTTCATTGATTGGTTTAGACCTTTCTCAGTGGCCTATACCACTGCGGTAAGCGTCTTTTTTAGGCTCGCTTCTTTTGGGTAGGTCGTCTCAATCACATGCCCCCTGCCAGCTCATACGTCCGGGGAGCCGGGCGGGTGAGGGGCCAGGGCGACCGCCGGCCGCGTCAATTCACTGGTCTACGCCAATTGGATCGGACGCGGTTTCCTGGTCAATGATGTTTTGGCCCTGAGAAGCGTAAGGAGCCGTAGCAGTGTCCGTTATCGAGGACGTAACCGCCCCCAGCCCGACCAGCCACGCCGGACTGGCCGCCTGGGTCGCCGAGATCGCCCAGCTGACGCAGCCCGACCGGATCGAGTGGTGCGACGGCTCGGAAGCCGAGTGGACGCGCCTCACGAACCTCCTGGTCGAACAGGGCACGTTCAAGCGCCTGGCCAAGCGGCAGAACAGCTTCTACGCCGCCTCCGACCCCAGCGACGTCGCCCGCGTGGAGGACCGGACCTACATCTGCTCCGAGCGCGAGGAGGACGCCGGGCCGACCAACAACTGGATCGCCCCGGACGAGATGCGCAGGACCTTCGGGGAGCTCTTCTCCGGATGCATGCGCGGCCGCACCATGTACGTCGTGCCGTTCTGCATGGGCCCGCTCGGCGGCGAGATCTCGCAGCTCGGCGTCGAGATCACCGACTCGCCGTACGTCGCCGTGTCGATGCGGGTCATGACCCGCATGGGCGAGGCCGCGCTGCGGCTCATCGAGGAGCGCGGCGACTTCGTCAAGGCCGTCCACTCGGTCGGCGCCCCGCTCGGACCCGGCCAGGCGGACGTGCCGTGGCCGTGCAACTCCACCAAGTACATCAGCCACTTCCCCGAGACCCGTGAGATCTGGTCCTACGGCTCGGGCTACGGCGGCAACGCGCTGCTCGGCAAGAAGTGCTACGCGCTGCGCATCGCCAGCACGATGGCCCGCGACGAGGGCTGGCTGGCCGAGCACATGCTCATCCTCAAGCTGACCCCGCCGGAGGGCGAGACCCGCTACGTCGCGGCCGCGTTCCCGAGCGCGTGCGGCAAGACCAACCTGGCCATGCTCCAGCCGACCATCCCCGGCTGGAAGGTCGAGACGATCGGCGACGACATCGCCTGGATGCGGTTCGGCGACGACGGCCGCCTGTACGCCATCAACCCCGAAGCGGGCTTCTTCGGCGTGGCGCCCGGCACCGGCGAGTCCACCAACGCCAACGCGATCAGGACGCTCTGGGGCAACAGCGTCTTCACGAACGTCGCCCTCACCGACGACGGCGACGTGTGGTGGGAGGGGCTCACCGACGAACCCCCGGCGCACCTGACGGACTGGAAGGGCCGCGACTGGACCCCGGACAGCGAGGAGCCGGCCGCGCACCCGAACGCCCGGTTCACCGTGCCCGCCGGCCAGTGCCCGACCATCGCCCCCGAGTGGCAGGACCCCAAGGGCGTGCCGATCTCGGCGATCCTGTTCGGCGGGCGCCGCGCCACCGCGGTGCCGCTGGTCACCGAGTCGCTGAGCTGGCAGCACGGCGTCTTCACCGGGGCCAACATCGCCTCCGAGAAGACCGCCGCGGCCGAGGGCAAGGTCGGCGAGCTGCGCCGCGACCCGTTCGCGATGCTGCCGTTCTGCGGTTACAACATGGGCGACTACTTCGGCCACTGGATCAACGTCGGCCGTCGGGAGGGCGTCCGGCTTCCGAAGATCTACTACGTCAACTGGTTCCGCAAGAACGACGAGGGCGAGTTCGTCTGGCCCGGCTTCGGGGAGAACATCCGCGTCCTGAAGTGGATCGTCGACCGGATCAACGGCAGGGCCGAGGCGGTGGAGACCCCGATCGGCCTGCTGCCCGCCGAGCTCGACACCGACGGCCTCGGCCTCTCCGCCGAGGACCTGCGGACCCTGCTGAGCGTCGACACCGAGGTCTGGAAGGAGGAGGCCGCGCTGATCCCGGCCTTCTTCGAGACCTTCGGCGACCACCTCCCCAAGGAGCTCTGGGACGAGTACAACGCCCTGGTCGAGCGCCTGGGCGGGTAGGGCCGGCCGCCGCACCCCGGAGCGATCCGGGATGCGGTGGAAAAACGGCCTCCGCGGCGAACTTCCGTGATGCCCCGATCGTCTACATGACGGCGGGGCATCCGCATCTCCTCCACCCCCAGGAGGCCGGACATGGCAGCAACACTGCTCGTCGTCGCACTGATCCTCCTCGCCGCCGTGGGCTTCACCGCGTCGGCCCTGTCCAGGGAGCATCGCCGGGTCCGCTCGGCCTCATCCGTCACCCTCACCGGCTCACCCGGGCACTACGAGCTGGCCTACCTGGCCGGTGGGCCGTTGCGGGCGGTCAACACCGCCCTGGCCGTGCTCGCCAGGGGCGGCGGCGTCCGCGTGTCCCGGGGCGGCCAGGTCAGCCTGGTCACCGGGGCCCCGCCGTCCCCCGATCCGATCGAGCGGGCCGTCCTCGAGGCGCTCCGCGTCCGGGGCGGGTCCTGCCAGGCCGGGCAGCTGCGTCACGCCGTCGCCGAGGACCAGGCCATGAACGACCTGCGCGACGGCCTGACGCGGGCGGGTCTTCTCATTCCCGACGGCGCGGTCGCCCCGGCCAGGAGGCTGCTCAACGTCCTGCTGGTCCTCACCGTCATCGCCGTCGCCTTCGAGGTCCTCGCCTTCGGCCCCCTCGTCTTCGAGTTCCTCACCGTCATGTTCATCAGGGGCGGGGGAGGGCTCGCCGTGGTGACGCTGCTGGCCGGCGCCCTCGCCGCGGTCGTCGGCCTGACGACCTACCGGCGACGGAGGCGTGAGCTGCGCGGCATGCTGACCGACGCCGGGCGCGAGGTCCTCGCCGACGCCGGCAGAACCCATGTGCGGGGCGTCCCCCGTGCCGCGGGCCTGCCCCTGTACGCCGCGGTCGGCGTCCCGGTCGCCCTGTACGGCCTCGCCGAGGCCGGCGACCCCGCCATCACCGAGGAACTGGCGCACCGGCACGCGCACGGCACCACGAGCTGCGCCTCCGGCTCCTGCGGGGGCTCCTCCGGCTCCTCGGGCGACGGCGGCTCCTTCGGCGGGGGCGGCGACTTCGGCTCGGGCGGCTGGGGCGACTCCGGCGGCTCCGACGGCGGCGGGTCGAGCTGCGGCGGTGGGTCGAGCTGCGGTGGCGGTGGCTGCGGCGGAGGGGGGTGCGGCGGTGGCTGAGCGGCACGCCGGGACGGTGCGGGGAGGCGACATGACGGGGACCGGGCGGCTGGGGGTCGGCATCGGGTGGCGGCCGGAGATCGACCTGACCGTGGAGCGCCTGCCGGACGTGGACTTCGTGGAGGTCGTCGCGGAGAACATCCGCCCCGGCGACCTTCCCGAGTCGCTGCGGGTGCTGCGCGGCCGGGGCCTGCCGGTGATCCCGCACGGCGTCGGGCTGGGACTGGGCGGCGCCGAACCGCCGGACCCGGACCGCCTGGCGCACCTGGCGGACTGCGCGCGGGCCCTGGACGCCCCGCTGGTCAGCGAGCACCTGGCCTTCGTCCGCGCGGGCGGCATGGAGGCGGGCCACCTGCTGCCGGTCCCGCGCACCCGCGCCGCGCTGGCGGTGGTCGCCGACAACGTACGGCGGGCGCAGGCGGCCCTGCCCGTCCCGCTGGCCCTGGAGAACGTGGCCGCCCTGTTCGGCTGGCCGGACGACGAGATGACCGAGGCGGAGTTCCTGGGCGAACTGGTGGAGAGGACCGGGGTCGGGCTGCTGGTCGACGTGGCCAACCTCTACACCAACCAGGTCAACCTGGGCCTGCCGGCCGTCGGCGCGCTGGACGCCCTGCCGCTGTCCGAGCTGGCCTACGTGCACGTAGCCGGGGGGCACCTCCACAACGGCGTCTGGCACGACACCCACACCGCCCGCGTTCCCGGCGAGGTGCTGGACGTCCTGGCGGCGCTGCGCGCCCGGGTGGAACCGCCGGGCGTGCTGCTGGAATGGGACGGCGACTATCCCGGCGACGACGTGCTGGAGGCGGAGCTCGGCCGGATCCGCGAGGCGGTGACCCGTGCCTGACCCGGTGGGCCGCCCCGCCCTCTCACCCGTGCCCGATCCCGCCCTCCGGCCCGCACCCGGTTCCACGCCCCGTCCTGTGCCCGATCTCCGGGTCGAGCTGGCGCGGGCGCAGGCGGAGCTGCTGGCCGCCCTGGTGGCCGGGGGCGAGCCGCCCCGGGGGTTCGACGAGGGGCGGCTGCGGATCCAGGCCGCGAGCCTGGTCTCCAAGAGACGCGGGGTCGTGGCGCGGCTCCGGCCGGACCTCGTGGCGCTGCTCGGCGCCGGGTTCGCCGCCGAGTTCGACGCCTACGCCCGGGTCCGTCCCAAGCCGCCCGGCGGCTCCAGGGCCGACGCCCGGGACTTCGCCGAGCGGCTCAGGGCGGCCGGGCACCCGCTGCCCGAGCCGGAGCCGCCCGCGGGACTTCGCCGGTGGACCCGGTTCGCGCGGACGCCGCGGTTTGGCGGGACGGGGCGGGGATACCTACTCTGACGTGGGGGGACTGCGCTGTCTTGACGGGTCGTACCTGACCGTGACGCCCGTGGCGTGCCGGGACAGCGTCGGCTCGCCGTACGAGGTCACGCTCGAACTCCACCGCGACGGTGTGCTGTACGGCACCGTGGGGGAGCGCTGCGGGTGGCTGCTCGCCCGGCTGGCCCGGGAGGTCACCGAGGCCCGTGACGGTCACCAGGACCAGTGGCCCGACCCCGACGACCGCTTCCCCGGCCCTCCGGGGGAGGACGAACTGTTCGCGTTTCGTTACCGCACCAGGAACGGGATCGTCAGCGGCGGAGAACTCCGATGTCAGCTGCGCACCATCCCGGTCTGGACCCCGGGACGGCGGGGCGGGCCGGGGGAGTGGCGGCTGACGCGGAGGGCGTTCGTCGAGGCGTGGTGCGGTGGCGGGGTCGGCCTGCGCGCGGTCCTCACCTCCGCTGAGCTGGGGATCTTCATCGACGCGCTGGTCGCCGAGGCCGAGGAGTGCCTGGGCCGAGCAAGCCCGGCAACCCATCCGGGATCCCCATAGAGGGGGCAACGGGTCCCCGGGATGGTGATAATTGCCTGTCAGCGCCCTCTTCCCACCCCGGGCGTTGGAAGGAGGGGATTCCATGGATGTGCGCGATCTCGTCTACCGGCTGTACGAGCGGCGGCTGGAGGCGAAGCTGTCGCGGCAGCCGGAATCGGTCCCCCGGCACGTCGGCGTCATCGTCGACGGCAACCGGCGCTGGGCGCGGGCGATGGGCCTCGACGACGTCAGCCGCGGTCACCGCAAGGGCGCCGACAAGATCTCCGAGCTTCTGGGCTGGTGCCGGGAGGCCGGCGTCGAGGTCGTCACCGTGTGGCTGCTCTCCAGCGACAACCTCAACCGCTCCAAGGACGAGCTCGACCTCCTGGTGAGGATCATCGAGGACGTGGTCCAGGAGCTCGCGGCGGTCGGCTGGCGCGTCAACCCCATGGGAGCGCTCGATCTCCTGCCGGACCGTACGGCCCGCGTCCTGAAAGAGGCGAAAGAAGCGACATCCCATCGCCCCGGGCTGATTGTGAACGTTGCTGTTGGGTATGGAGGAAGGCGTGAGATCGCTGATGCGGTGCGCTCCCTCCTCCAGGAGCACGCCAGCAAGGGCGCGAGCATCGAGGACCTGGTCGAGGTCCTCGACGTCGAGCACATCGCGGAGCATCTCTACACGCGCGGCCAGCCCGACCCGGACCTCGTCATCCGGACCTCGGGAGAGCAGCGTCTCTCCGGATTCCTGCTCTGGCAGAGCGCCCACTCCGAGTTCTACTTCTGCGAGGCCTACTGGCCCGATTTCCGCAGAATCGACTTCCTGCGGGCGCTCCGCTCCTACGCCGCGCGGCATCGGCGGTACGGTTCCTGACCCCTGCAACGAATGCCCCCTTTTGGATAGGCATGCGGCATTGGAAGGCGGGTATTCAGGACGTACCGTAACAAGTGGGTGGCCACCGGCCGCCCACACCGGAGAGGGCCCGCCTTTGCGACAACGTTCCGCCAGGGAGGGCCGGGCACCGGCGTCCCTGGCGCGTCGCGCGGCGGGATCCGGTTCCGGTCCGCATCCCAGCTCATGGCAGGGCGCCCCCCAAGGCGCCCGGGGGAGAACGCGTGGCAAACCCTTCGTCCTCAGCCACGTCGCCGGACACCAACCGGCGTACGTACGTCCTGGACACCTCGGTCCTCCTGGCTGACCCGGCGGCGATGAGCCGCTTCGCCGAACACGAGGTGGTCCTCCCGATCGTCGTCATCACCGAGCTGGAGGCCAAGCGGCACCATCCGGAACTCGGTTACTTCGCGCGCAAGGCGCTGCGGTACCTCGACGACCTGCGGGTGACCCACGGGCGGCTGGACGAGCCCATCCCCGTCGGAGACGGCACCATCCGGGTCGAGCTCAACCACAGCGACCCCTCTATCCTTCCCGTCGGCTTCCGGCTCGGTGACAACGACACCCGCATCCTGACCGTGGCGCGCACCCTCGCGGCCGAGGGCCACGACGTGGTCCTCGTCTCCAAGGACCTGCCCATGCGGGTCAAGGCCGCCTCGATCGGGCTGGCGGCGGAGGAGTACCGCGCCGAGCTGGCCTTCGTGGAGTCCTCCGGCTGGACCGGCATGGCCGAGCTCCAGGTGGCCGACGACGACGTCCAGACGCTCTTCGAGAACGGCACCGCGGACGTGCCCGAGGCGCGTGACCTGCCTGCCCACACCGGCCTGCGGCTGCTGTCCAACCGGGGTTCGGCGCTGGGCCGGGTGATGCCCGACAAGTCGGTGCGGCTGGTGCGCGGCGACCGCGAGGTCTTCGGCCTGCACGGCCGTTCGGCCGAGCAGCGCATCGCGCTCGACATCCTGATGGATCCCGAGATCGGGATCGTCTCGATGGGCGGCCGGGCGGGCACCGGCAAGTCGGCCCTGGCCCTGTGCGCGGGCCTGGAGGCGGTCCTGGAGCGCCGCCAGCACCGCAAGGTGATCGTCTTCCGCCCGCTGTACGCGGTCGGCGGCCAGGAGCTGGGCTACCTCCCCGGCAGCGAGAACGACAAGATGAACCCCTGGGCGCAGGCCGTCTTCGACACCCTCGGCGCGATCACCACCCCCGAGGTGATCGAGGAGGTCATGGACCGCGGCATGCTTGAGGTGCTGCCCCTCACCCACATCCGCGGCCGCTCCCTGCACGACGCCTTCGTCATCGTCGACGAGGCCCAGTCGCTGGAGCGCGGGGTGCTGCTGACGGTGCTGAGCCGGATCGGCGCCAACTCCCGCGTCGTGCTCACCCACGACATCGCCCAGCGCGACAACCTCCGGGTGGGCCGGCACGACGGCGTGGTCGCGGTGGTGGAGAAGCTCAAGGGCCACCCGCTGTTCGCCCACGTCACGCTGACCCGCTCCGAGCGCTCGCCGATCGCCGCGCTGGTCACCGAGATGCTGGAGGACATCACCATGTGATCGTGTCCGTCCCCGGCGGGCGGCCGTGCCGCCGCCCGCCGGGGACGGTGCCCGGTCGAGGAGGGGCCGGTCACGGGGGCAGTCGCACGCCGTCGGCCGCGAGGTCGCGGAACTCGAAGCAGGTGTGCTCCCCCCACGACCTGGGCTCGCCGGGGAACAGCCGGGTGATCTCGACGCTCCAGATGCCCTCCTGCTTGTTCTGCCGGATCGTGCAGGTGATCTGGGCGATCCCCGCCCGGGAGAGCCTGCCCTCCCCCGACAGGATCACGTTCAGCCGGTATCCCGTGTCGTCGCCGAGGTCCTTGCGACGGCCCGCCTCGGCGTACCGGGTGGTCTCTGTGTCGTAGTGCCGGAACGCGTCGAGGTCGGTGGACAGCTCCGGCTCGGGCGGCTGCCTGCCGGCCCGGAACAGGGTGTCGACGATGTCGGAGGCGCTGTCGGAGCCCACGGGGATCCTGACGGGCTCCAGGCGGCCGTCGCGCAGCAGGTAGACGGTCACCCACGTGGGGCTGTAGCTGATCACCGGGGGTCGTCCGCGGTCCTGGACGCCGGTGGGGGCGATCCCGCACCCGCCGAGGGCGAGGACGGCCGCCAGGACGGCGGCGTGCCACCGCAGCGGGCGGCCGGGCCGTTCCGCGCCCCTCACCGGGCCGGGCCGTCCCGCGTGCCGTACGGCAGGCCGGTGCGGTGCCGCCTCCCGGGCGGCGCTGCGGCGCGCTCTCATCGCTCGGGCAGCCAGACCGTGAAGAGGACGCCGGGGTCCTGCGCCCGCGCCGAGACGGTGCCGCCGTGCAGCTCGGCGTTGGCGCGGGCGATGGACAGCCCGAGCCCGCTGCCGTCGCCGCCGCTCGCCTTGTAGAAGCGGTTGAACACGTGCGGCAGGTCGGAGGCCGGGATTCCCGGGCCGTGGTCGCGCACCTTCACCTCCAGTCCGCCGGGGGCGCGGCGGGCGGTCACCACGACGGGGGGCTCGCCGTGCCGCAGGGCGTTGCCCACCAGGTTCGCCACGATGACGTCGAGGCGCCGCGGGTCGGCGGAGAAGGCCAGCGCGCGGGGCACGTCCACCTCCACCCGGTCCGACCAGCCCCGCATCTCCAGGCAGTCGCCGATCACGTCGGCGACGTCCACGGCCTCGGCGTTCAGCGTCGCCGCGCCCGAGTCGAACCGGCTGGTCTCGATGAGCTGCTCCACCAGGGTCCGCAGCCGCCTGATCTCCCGCAGGACGAGCCGTACGGCCGCCGCGGGCTCGGCGGGCAGCCGCTCGGCCTCCTCGGAGAGCATGTCGGTCACCGCCGTCATCGCGGTCAGCGGGGTGCGCAGCTCATGGGAGACGTCGGCGACGAACCGGCGGGACATCGCCTCCAGCGAGCGCAGCTCGGAGACGCTGCGCTCCAGGGCGGCGGCGGTGTCGTTGAAGGTGGCGGTGAGCTGCGCCAGCTCGTCCTGGCCGTGCACCGGCAGGCGGGTGTTGAGCCGGCCGGCTCCCAGCGCCCGGGCCGCCGAGCCCAGCCGCCGGACCGGCAGCAGCACCCGCCTGGCCGACACCAGGGCGACGGCGAGCGCGACGACCAGCATGATGGCGCCGGCCGCGGCGAGCGGGCGGCGCAGGTCCTCCAGGAGGCGCTCCTCCTCGGTGAGGGGGACGAACGCGAAGACGCTCATCCCGGTGGGCCTGGCGATGCCGAGGGGCTCGATCCGCCACACGGGGGTGGCGATGAGCAGCCACATCCGTCCCCGGACGGTCCGGCGGGCGGTCATCATCTCGCGGGTGGACGCGGCGGCGAGGTCGGCCGGGACGTCGCCCATGCCGAAGTCGCCGTCGGGGTAGTCGTAGTTCTCGTAGCGGATCACCACCCGGCCGTCGCGGGCGCGCAGGCTCCGCTGCAGGGCGGCGATCTGCGTGTCGGCCGGCGGGCCGTCCCCCGGCCAGCGGGCGCCGACCGGCACCTTGATCCCTTCGACGATGTCGCGCACGTCGCCGACGGCGACCTGCTCGGTCCGGTCGATGACCCGGCGTTTGACGAGCTCGTAGCCGATCACCGCGACCAGCGCGGAGGCGGAGACGGCGATGAGGGTGAAGGCGATGACCAGGCGGCCCCGCAGACCGGTGTGCGGCGGCCTCACGGCGGGCTGAAACGGTAGCCGAACCCGCGGACGGTGTGGATGAACTCCGGCTCGGCGGGCACCTTCTCGATCTTGGCGCGGATCCGCTGGACGCAGGCGTCCACCAGGCGCGAGTCGGCGACGTGGGTGTGGTCCCAGATGGTCCGCAGGAGGTACCTGCGGTTGAGCACCTGGCCGGGGTGGCGGACCAGTTCGAGCAGGAGCCGCAGTTCGGTGGGGGTCAGGTGGATCTCCCGGCCGGCCAGCGACACCTTGAGCGCGCCCCGGTCCACGACCAGGTCGCCGAAGGTGACGCGGTCGGAGGCGGCCGACTCCACCCGGCGCAGCACGGCGCGGATCCGCGCGTCCAGCACGCGCGGCTCGACGGGTTTGACCACGTAGTCGTCGGCGCCGGCCTCCAGGCCCACGACCACGTCGAGGTCGTCCCCGCGGGCGGTGAGGAGGATGACGGGCAGCTGGTCCATCCGGCGGATGCGGCGGCAGACCTCGACCCCGTCGATGCCGGGGAGCATGACGTCGAGGACGGCGATCTCGGGGCGGCGCGACCTGATGTGGGCGAGGGCGTCCTCGCCGTTGTCGTAGGAGGTCACGGTATGCCCCTGCCGGCTCAGCGCCAGCTCCAGCCCCGTCCGGACCGAGGGGTCGTCTTCGACCAGAAGGATGCCCGCCACGTCGCAATTATTCGCCCAAATGCCAGCAGATCGACGCCTGTCATTGAACTGTGACAGGGGCGGGACGGGCCGGGCGGTACGGCGGGCCCCGCCGGGACCTCCCACTCCGGCGCGCGGTCCGGAGTCACCGCGAGCCGGGAAAATGTGACTGAAATCACACACAATAGTCAAATGGCGGGAAAGTCCATGTAATCAGCAGGTAAGCAGGGGGAACGCCCGCTGATCTCGCCGAGGAGGCAGACCAACTCCGCCGTTCAGGTTGCGGAGCACCCCCCCGCGCACGGCAAGCTCAAGGTCGTGAGCTCAGGACCGCCGCAGTTGAGGGAGCATCCGGCTCCGCGCCCCCGCCGTAGCGCCAGGAAACCCGCCAGACGGGACAAGGCGGCCTCCCAGGCCCCACAGACCCCGAAGGACCCGCGGACCGGGCGGGCCGGGAAGAAGAAGGGGTGGCTGACCCCGAAGCGCGCCGTCGTCCTCGCGACGGCGGCCGTCGTCGTCGTGGGCGGCGGAGGGTTCACCGCCTACACCGCGATCCAGAACGCCTCCGCCCCGAAGCAGGCGCCGCTCTCCCTGAACGAGATGTCGAAGATGTTCGGCGGCGGCGACCCGTTCGGACCCGACCCCGAGGGCGACGTCCTCAAGGCCCAGGCCGCCCAGGCGCTCAAGGCCGACCGGCTGGCCGCCCAGCGGGAGAAGGGCCGCAAGCTCAGCCCCATCAAGATCGTCAAAGAGGCGCCCGGCGGCAACGGCTTCGACCCCAAGCAACTCCCCTCCGGCTCGGCCAACCCGTCCGGCAACCGCGCGCTGGGCAAGCAGATGCTGGAGTCGCGCGGCTGGGGCGACCAGTGGGGCTGCCTGGAGAGGCTCTGGACCAAGGAGAGCGGCTGGAACGAGCGGGCGATGAACCGCTACAGCGGCGCCTACGGCATCCCGCAGTCCCTGCCCGGCAGCAAGATGGCCAGCGCCGGCGGCGACTGGCAGACCAACCCCGCCACCCAGATCGCGTGGGGCCTCGGCTACATCAAGGGCCGCTACGGGACGCCATGTGGTGCCTGGGCCCATTCCCAGGCCACGGGCTGGTATTGAGACACCAGGACTCGGCAAGTCTGACCGCCTCCATGCCATGGGCGACGCACCCTGGGGCTCATGGATGTGAAGGTCAGCGTGGTGGTGCCGGTGCGAGACCCCGGCACCGCGGCAGACGCCTGTGTCCGCTCGCTCCTGGAACAGTCGATGGCCCCGGAGGAGTACGAGGTCGTCTTCGCCGACGCCGGACCGGGTGACGGGATCCGGCGGCGCCTTGAGACGCTGTCGGCGGCGCGGCCGAACGTCCGGGTGATCCACCTGGAGGAGACCGGCTCGCCGATGCGGGGCCGCAACAGCGGCATGGCCGTCGCCCAGGGCGAGTACGTCTACCTCATGGAGCAGACCGACCGGCTGGAGCGGACCGCGCTGGAGCGGATGTACCGGCGGGCCGTGCAGACCGACGCCGACGTCCTCCTCGGACGGCTGGCATCCGGCCGGACGCCGCCCTCCTCGGTGTTCGAGGCCGACCGCGACCGCGCCGACGTCCTCAAGGACCGGCTGCTGTCGGCGCTGACCCCGCACAAGCTCTACCGCCGGGCGTTCCTGGACGCCGAGGCGCTCTGCTTCCCCGACCCCGGCGGGCGCCTGGCCGAGGAGGCCTTCGTGCTCCGCGCCTACCTGCGGGCCAAGGTCGTCGCGGTCATGGCCGACGAGGTCTGCTGCCACGTCGCCGAACGCCCCGAACCGCCGGGCGACCCGTACGTGCAGGGGGCGGAGCTGCGCGAGCTGCTCGACGTCATCGACGCCGAGCTGCCGCCGGGACGGCGGCGCGACCGGATGTACGCGCACTGGCTGCGGGCCTCGGTGCTGCGCCGGCTCGGCGGCAACCGGTTCGTCACCGCCTCCGCCCGGGAGCGGGCGGCCGCCTTCACCACGCTGCGCGAGCTCGTCATCCAGCGCTTCCCGCCGCACCTCGACCGCTACCTGCCCGTCCACCTGAGGGTCCGCGCGGCCCTGCTGCGCGCCGGCCGCCTCGACCGGCTCCTCGCGCTGGCCGAGGCCATGCGCGGCGCCCATCTGCGGGCCGACCTGAGGGAGGCCGGCTGGCGGGACGGCGCGTTCGAGATGACGCTCACCGTCGAGATCATGCGGGCCGGCGGTGAGCCGATGCGGTTCGTCCCGTACGGGGAGACCGGCCTGCTGTGGGATCCCCCGGTGCCGCTGGACGTCCACCTCCCCCCGGAGCTGGTGGACGTCACCCGGGCCGTCTCGCAGGCCAGGGTCGAGGTCTACGTCAGGCACCCCGGCAGCGGGCTCGTCCACGCCCTGCCGGTGACGTCGTCGCTGACCCGCTGCCGGCACCGCAACGGGATCAGGCTCCAGGCCGGGGCGACCGCCCGGCTGGAGGTGGACACCGCGGCCCTGGGCCGTCCGCTGCCGGCCGGCTCATGGGAGGTCCACGTGCGCATGCACGGCGGGGCGCACCGGGCCCGCGCCCGGGTGGCCGGCGCCCCGGACGGCTGCGTCGGCGAGCTGGCCGGCGGCTCCCGGCGGCTGGTCGTCCCCTGGTGGTCGGAGGAGGGGGAGCTGAGCGTCTGCGTGGAGCCCCGCTCGTTCTCCGAGTCGATCGTCCTGGTATCGACGGGCACGACGGTCATCCGCGACCGGGGGCAGGTCTTCGTCGTCGTGCCGGTGCCGTACGTGCCGCCGAGCGGGGGGCCGCCCGCCGAGCTGGCGCTGCGCCGGGCGGCCCGCCCGGACCAGGAGGTGTGCGTGCCCGCGCTCATCGAGCCGGGCGTTCCGGGACGCCACGCGGGGCGGCTGGTGGCCAGGGTCCCGACCCGGCTCGCCGCTCAGGAGGGGTTCCTGTGCCCGGGGGAGTGGCTGCCGTTCCTGCGGCTGGACGGAGGGGAGACGGCCCTGCGCTTCCGGGTGCGGATGGGCCGCACCGGCCGGGTGGAGGCCGGCGGCGCGGACGGCACGGACGGCACGGAGGGCCGGGACGCGGCCGGACCCCGGCGCCCGCCGGTCCGTCGCGCGGTCCTGCGGGTTCCCGGGGTCCGGGGCGCCGTCCGGCTGGCCCGGACGGTGCGGCGGCACTACCTGCCGAGCTGACGGCCGTCGGCGAGACCGTTGCTCCGCGGACCGCCGGCGAGGCGGGCGCCCGGCGGGGCCGCGCCGCCCGGGTGACCCGGGCGGCGCCGCGGGACGCTACCCGTCGAGCCGGCAGCCGTTGACGAGGTCACCGCTCTCCGGGCGCGGCAGGGTCGCGCTCGGCGGGGGAGCCTGACCCTTCTCCACCCAGCCCGCGAGGGCGTCGAAGGCGGTGCGGAAGCACGGCAGCATCGGCCTGAGCTTGTCGGGGAAGCTCGCGTACAGGCCGTCGGTGTGGGTGCCGTCGGTGATCCGGTAGTAGCGGAACGGCCGGTCGCCGACCATCTTCGCGTAGACGTCCCCGGTGCGGGAGATCGGCAGCAGCGTGTCCAGCGTGCCCTGGAGGGTGATCAGGGGCTTGCCGATCCGCCCGGTCAGCTCGATCTTCCTCACCGCCGGCGCGACCTGCTTCCTGCGGGCCGCGTAGTCGTAGTCGGCGTCGCAGGCCGGCGTGCCCGAGGCGCAGTACGGCGTGCCCGCCTCGGCGTCGCCGTCATAGCCCGGGTCGAGCTCCTCACGGTAGAGCCGCTGGGTGAGGTCCCAGTACACCTGGTGGTGGAAGGGCCACAGGAACTCCGACCCCTTGGCGTAACCGGCGTCGTACATCGCCTGGGCGTCACCCGCGGGGTAGGCCCGCAGCGCCGGCGGCAGGAAGGTCAGGAGGTTGTCGTCCTGCGTCCACAGGGTGCCCTCCCAGTCCACCCCGCCGTCGTAGAGCCACGGCCGGTTCTCCAGCTGCCAGCGGACGAGGTAGCCGCCGTTGGAGATGCCCGCGGCGTAGGTGCGGCGGGGGAGCCTGCCGTACCGCTGCGCGACGACGGCCTTGGCGGCGACCGCCACCTGCGTGACCCGGGTGTTCCACTCGGCGAGCGCGTCGCCGGGCTGCCTGCCGTCCTTGTAGAACTCGACGCCGGTGTTGCCCTTGTCCGTCGCCGCGTAGGCGTAGCCCTTCGCCAGCGCCCAGTCGGAGATGACGAAGTCGTTGGCGTACTGCTCGCGGTTGCCGGGGGTGCCCGCGACGACCAGCCCGCCGTTCCAGTCGTCGGGCAGCCGGATCACGAACTGCGAGTCGTGGTTCCAGCCGTGGTTGGTGTTGGTGGTGGAGGTGTCGGGGAAGTAGCCGTCGATCTGGACGCCGGGCACGCCGGACGGGCTGGTCGCCCCGGCCGGGTGCAGGCCCGACCAGTCGGCGGGGTCGGTGTGCCCGGAGGCGACCGTTCCGGTGGTGGTGAGGTCGTCCAGGCAGGACTTCTCCTGGTGCTCGGCGCCCACGACCGTCAGTGGTTTCATCGGCCCGCAGTGCCGGCCGGAGGCGCCGGCCGTCTCGGCGGTGGCGGCCGGGGCGGACGCCAGGGCGGCGGCGGTGAGGAGCGCCGCGCCCGCGGCGAGCGCGGCGGGCCGTCGGCGGCGGGATGTCGTCATATGTCAGCTCCGCTTCAGGTGGTCGGTGAGGGCGGCGCGGAACTCCTCGGGCCGCTCGACGTGCGGGCTGTGCCCGCAGTCGAGGACGACCTCGGTGAAGTTCCCGTACCGCCGCAGCACGGTCCTCGTCTGGGTCACCATCGGCTGGGCCGGGGTGCCGGGGGACCCGGGGACGATTCCGAGGGCGCCCAGGTGGGCGAGGTCGAGCATCGAGGTGTCGGAGACGATCACGTCGGAGTCGCCCCTGACCCACAGGACCGGCGGCTTGGGATCGACGGCGTCCAGGTCGTCCAGCCGCAGGTAGGTGGGGGCCATGGTGTTGAGCACCCCGCGGGGACCGGGTGCGGTGCCGGGCCAGGCGTCCGAGGGGACCGCGTCGCCCGGGTAGTTGTCCTCGCCGACCCTCGTGGTGAGCATCGAGGAGACGTAGACGTCCTCGTCCTCGGGAGCCAGGACCGTGCCGGGCTTGACGTACGTGGCGCGCAGCACGCTCCGCGGCGACAGGGGCGAGTCGGCCGACCGGTCGCCGGCGGCCAGCAGCCGCACGAACTCCGGGTTGGCCGCGCCCGCGCCGCCGCCCGCCCCGTCGGGGTGGTTCAGCGTGCCGTCCGGCCCGTGCGTGCCGCCGAAGCCGTACGGCGAGACCGGGTTGACCAGCGTCACGCTCCGCACGGCCGACGGCCGGTCGCGCAGCGCCTGCAGCACGACCCCGCCGCCCATGCTCCACCCCACCAGGTGCACGTCCGGCAGGTCGAGGGCGTCGAGGAGCGCGAGGACGTCGTCGGAGAAGTCCCGCAGGCCGCGGGTGGCGTCGACCGGCGCCGGGTCGCTCCCGCCGAAGCCGCGCAGGTCCACCGCGAGCGGCCGGTAACCGCCGGGCAGGGCGAGCATCGTCTCCCGCCAGAAGACGGAGCTCGACACGTTGCCGTGGACGAACAGCACCGGCTCGCCCCCGGCCACCCCGGAGGTCAGGACGTTCTGGGCGATCCGGGCGGTGGGCACCCGCCGGTTCTCAAGATGCATCGGACGCTCTCCGGTACGGGCTCAGCGGACGGTCGGGGCGGAGGCGGCGTCACCTTCGGCGCGCACGGTGGCCAGGTCGCGGTCCTTGGTCTCCCGGGCGACGAAGACGGTGATCAGGGTGACCACGGCGGCGATCAGCACGTAGATCATGATCGGCACGGCGGAGCCGTACTGCTGCAGCAGGGCCACCGCGATCAGCGGGGCGATGCCGCCCGCGACGATCGAGGCGAGCTGCGCGCCGACCGACACGCCCGAGTAACGCATCCGGGTGGCGAACAGCTCGGAGAAGAACGCGGCCTGCGGGCCGTACATCGCGCCGTGCAGGATCAGGCCGACCGTGACCGCCAGGGTGACCGCGAAGAAGTTCTTCGTGTCGATCAGCGGGAAGAAGGCGAAGGCCCACACGCCCACCCCGGCCGCGCCGATCAGGTAGACCGGGCGACGGCCGAGCCGGTCGGACAGCGCGCCCCACATCGGGATCGAGAAGAAGTGGATGGCCGAGCCGATCAGCACCGCGTTGAGCACCGTGGGCTTGTCCAGCTTCGCCGCCTCGGTGGCGTACACCAGCACGAACGCGGTGATCACGTAGTAGGAGACGTTCTCCGCGAAGCGGGCGCCGATCGCGATGAGGACGTCGCGCCAGTGGTAGCGGAACACGTCGGCCATGGGCGTGCGCTTGACGGGCTTGTGCTCGGCGTTGGCGACCGCCTGCTGGAAGATCGGCGACTCGCTGATGGACAGGCGGATCCACAGGCCGATCAGCACCAGGACACCGGAGAGCAGGAACGGGATGCGCCAGCCCCAGCTGTTGAACGCCTCGTCGCTCTGGAACGCGGCCAGCAGCGCGAGCACCGCGGTGGCCAGCAGGTTGCCGCCGGGGGCGCCGGACTGCGGCCAGGAGGCCCAGAACCCGCGCCGCTTCGGGTCGCCGTGCTCGGAGACGATGAGCACCGCGCCGCCCCACTCGCCGCCGAGGGCGAAGCCCTGGACCAGCCGCAGGGCGGTCAGCAGCACCGGGGCCGCGGCGCCGACCGTCGCGTAGGTCGGCAGGCAGCCGATCAGGAAGGTCGCGGCCCCCATCAGCAGCAGGCTGATGACCAGGAGCTTCTTGCGGCCGAGGAGGTCGCCGTAGTGGCCGAAGACGAGCGCGCCGAGCGGGCGGGCCACGAAGCCGACGGCGTAGGTCAGGAACGCCAGCAGGGTGCCGGTGAGCGGGTCGGACTTGGGGAAGAAGAGGGCGGGGAAGACCAGCGCGGCGGCGGATCCGTACAGAAAGTAGTCGTACCACTCGATCGTCGTGCCGATCAGGCTGGCGGCGACGATCTTGCCGATAGGGGTTCGGGTTTTTTCTGTCATCTCACTCACCAAGGGGTTGCGCTGTTGGGGGGATGTCGGCTCACGGTACGTAGTGACCGGCATCACTCCTATGGGTGCGGTCCCCATAGCCGGAGGAGAGGGTATGTGGGCGCCCGAGATCACGACACCTGACGGGACGGGCGGTAAGGGGGCTTACCCGATTGTGACCTATGTGCCCGGGACGGCGGACCCGGGCGGTGCGGGCCGGGTCGGCGGGCGGCCGCGGGTCCGACCGGTCGCCGGGCAGCGGGAAGGGGCCGCGAGGAACGGGAAGGGGCCGCGGGTCAGTTGCTGAGGCGGTGGAGGCGCAGGGCGAGCTGGATCTCCAGCGCCCGGTCGGGGTCCTGCCAGCCCGCGCCGAGGAGCCGGCCGATCCGGTCCAGCCGCTGGGTGACGGTGTTGACGTGGATGTGCAGGGCCTCTGCGGTGCGCGACAGCGAGCCCCCGGAGGCGAAGTAGGCGGTGAGCGTGCGCTCCAGGGCGGTCCCCCGGCGCGCGTCGTAGGTGAGCACCGGGCCGAGCGTCGAGGTCAGGAACGCCTCGATGTCGTGCCCGTCACCGACGAGCAGCCCGACGAAGCCCAGCTCGGCGGCGCTCGCGCCGTCCCCCGTCCGGCCCAGCGCGAGCAGCGCGTCGGCGCAGCGCTGCGCCTCGCCGTGGGCGGCGGCGATCGGCTCCGAGCCGCGCACCGGGCCTGCGGCGCCCGCCGTGGCAGGGCGGCCGAGGGACGCGCTCAGCTCGGACGCCACCTGTCTGGCCAGGGGGCCGGGCCGGTCGCCGGGCAGCAGCAGAACCACCTCGTCGCCCCGCAGGGCGGCCAGGCCGCCCTTCAGCATGGCCTGGGAGGAGGCCCAGAACGCGGCGCGCTCGCGCCCCCCGCCGTGGCGGACCACGATCACCACGTGGTCGGCGTTCAGGTCGACCCCGACCCGCCGGGCCCGCTGCGCCAGGCCGTCCAGGCCGGGCCGGGAGATCAGGTCGTCCAGCAGCTCGCCCCTGACCCGGCCCTCGGCCTCGGCGGCGGTGCGCCGTGACAGCAGGAGCAGCGCGGTGACCAGCGCGGCCCGCTCCAGGATGCGCTGGTCGGTGTCGGCCACCGGGTCCTCGTGCCGCAGCACCAGCGTGCACAGCGGCTCGCCGCCGACGTCCATCGAGGCGACCAGCAGGTTGCCCTTGCGGACCGTACGGCCCAGCGCCCGCGACGATCGCGCGGCCTCGCCGATGGCCTCCGCGGTGGTCCCGGCCGCCCGCCCGCCGCGCGCCGGGCCCTTCCCGGACCCGCCCGTCCCCTGATCGGGCGCGTCCTCGCCCGGGTCCAGCGCGCCGACGTCCCCGGTGATCGCCTGCCCGGTCTCGTCCAGGACGACCAGCGAGCCGCCGAGCACCTCGGTGACCACGGCGGCGACGTCCCGGACCCCGCCGCCGCGCAACACCAGCCCGGCCATCCGGTCGTGCGCCAGCGCGGCCCGCTCCACCGCCTCGCCGTGCGCCTTGGCCTGCCGGCTGGCCTCGCTGAGCTCCTCCAGGGCGTTCCGGGTCTCCTGCAGCAGCCGGGCGTTGTCGATGGCCACCGCCGCGTGCGCGGCCAGTGAGCCGAGCAGCACCACCTCGTCCTGGGTGAACGGCCGCACGCTCCGGTTGGAGGCGAACAGCACGCCGATGACCCGCGCGCCCAGCTTCAGCGGCACGCCGAGGATGGCCACCAGGCCCTCGTCGTGGACGGCCTCGTCGATGTGCGCCTTGTGGTTGAACCGCTCGTCGGAGAAGTAGTCGGCCGTCGCGTACGGCGTGGCGGTCTGGGCGACCAGCCCGCCCAGACCGGCGCCCATGGCCAGCCGCACGTTGCGGAACTTCGCCGACACCGAGCCGTCGGTCACCCGCATCCGGGTGTCGCCCCGCTCGGGGTCGATCAGTGTCATGTAGGCGACGTCGGTGCCCAGGAGCTGCCGGGCCCGGCGCACGATCGCCTCCAGCACGGCGTCGAGGTCGCGCAGTCCCGCCAGGTCGCTCGCCGTGTCGAACAGGGCGGCCAGCTCCGCCTCCCGCCGGGCCCGGCGCCACAGCTGTGCCCGCACCTTCAGCGCGGTGAGCTTGGCGTCCTCCAGTTCGGCGAGCGTGGCCGCGTCCACCCCGGCGGCGCGGGCGGCCAGGATGGGCCCCTCGAACTCGACCGACGACGCTTCCCTGGCCAGCAGTTCGAGGTAGATCCCTACGTTCATACCCTCCATTGTCGTGGCGCTTCCTATCTATCCCGATCTGCCCCGGTATCGCTCACCGCCGAGTGCGGGGAGCGATCCACCGGGTGCGGGGAGTGGCCCGCCGGGTGCGGGGAGCGGCCCGCCGGGTGCGGGGAGCGGCCCGCCGGCCGTCCCCGCGCCGCGGGCGCGCGGTGGTGCCCGGCCCGCGTCCCGCACGGGCCGGGGGTCAGTGGGCGGTCCAGCCGCCGTCGACGGGCAGGGACACCCCGGTGAGGAACGAACCGTGCGGGCCGCAGAGGTAGGCGACCAGCTCGGCCACCTCCTCCGGCTCGATCAGCCGCTTGATCGCGGCAGGGGCCAGCATGATCTTCTCGATCACCTCGTCCCTGCCGATCCCGTGCGTCTCGGCCTGGGCGTCGACCTGCTTCTCGACCAGCGGCGTGCGGACGTAGGCGGGACACACGCAGGTGGAGGTGACCCCGTGCGGGGCGCCCTCCAGGGCGATGACCTTCGACAGGCCCTCCAGCGCGTGCTTGGCCGTGACGTACGCCGCCTTGTACGGCGAGGCCCGCAGCCCGTGGATCGAGGAGATGTTGACGATCCGGCCCCAGCCGCGCTCGTACATCCCCGGCAGGACCGACCTGACCAGCAGGAAGGGGGCCTCGACCATGACCTTCATGATCTTGGAGAAGACCTCCGGCGGGAAGTCCTCGATCGGCGCGACGTGCTGGAATCCCGCGTTGTTGACCACGATGTCCGTGCCCGGAGGGAGGGCGTCGGTGAAGTCCGGCGTCGACAGGTCCGCGACCACCGGCGTGCCGGACACCTCCGTGGCCACCTTCGCGGCGGCCTCCGCGTCCATGTCGACCACCACCACGTGCGCCCCGGCGGCGGCCAGGCGGTGCGCGCAGGCACGCCCGATCCCGCTGCCCGCCCCGGTCACCACGGCCCGGCGTCCTGTCAGGTCCATCATGCCGCCGAATGTATGCAATCGGCCGAACACCGGCCCATGTACGCGGTCGCCATAGTCCCATGGTCGGCTATGTGTGCGTCGCGGGTCCCCCGGGGTGCCGGGCGGTCCACCCGCCCGGCCGGGGCGGGCGGCGCGGGACGGCCGCCGGCGGTCCACCCGTCCGGCCGGAGGCGTAGGGCGGCCGCCGGGTGGCTCGCCTCCCTGTCCGGGACGGCCCCCGGCGGTTCGCCTGCCCGTCCGGGACGGCCGTCGGGCGGTGGCCGGCGGATCGGTGTCGCGACCGCCGCCCGGTCCTCAGACGGTGACCGGGTAGGTCAGCGCCAGCTCGTCGCCCGGCAGGCCCCGGATGCCCCAGTTGACCTGCGGCGCCTCCAGGAGCACGATCTCCAGGTCCTCGGACGGCAGGCCGAGGTCCTCCCGCGCCCTGGCGAACAGGGTGCGGATCAGGTCGCGCTTGGCCTGCGGGGAGCGGCCCTCGAAGCAGATGATCTCCACGATGAGATACCGCTCGCTCCGCTGCGGACAGACCATGTCCTCGGCGTCCAGCAGCAGGAACCGGTGGAACCGCTTTTCCGCGGGGAGCTTCCACGCCTCCGTCAGGCAGCCGTGGACGGTGTCGGAGAGCTCCCGGCGCCGGTCGGCCCAGACGTCGCGGCGGCCGTAGAACTTGACCTGTGCCATGGTTCGATTCTCCTGCGGGGAGGCCCCGGACATCCGTCCGGGGCGGAATCGGGGACACCGAGTCTTCCATCTCTTTCACGTCTTCCATGGCGGCTCCCGGATGGTGCGACGGTCGGGCCGTACCCGGGGATCCGGGCGCGGGACGTCCGCCGCCGCGTCGCCGTCCGCTCCGCCCATGACCCTCAGGAGCCCCCGCGCCTCCCCGGTCTCCGGCGGGGGAGCCGCGTCAGGACGGTCGCCGGGTCATGGACAGCACGTCCAGCAGGTCGTCGAGCTGTTCCTCGGTGACGGCGCCAGAGGCGACGTGGCCGCGCTCGACGACGACCTCGCGGATCGTCCTGCGTTCGGCGAGGGCCTGCTTGGCGATCTTCGCCGCCTCCTCGTAGCCGACGTACCGGTTGAGGGGCGTGACGATCGACGGGGACGACTCGGCGTACTCGCGCATCCGGTCGGCGTTGGCCGTGACGCCCTGGACGCACCGGTCGGCCAGCAGCCGGGAGACGTTGGCGATCAGCCGGATGGACTCCATGATGTTGCGGGCGATGACCGGCAGCATCACGTTGAGCTCGAAGTTGCCCGAGGCCCCGGCGAACGCGATCGCCGCGTCGTTTCCGATGACCTGGGCGGCGACCATGTGCGTTGCCTCGGGGATCACCGGGTTGACCTTGCCCGGCATGATCGACGATCCCGGCTGGAGGTCGGGCAGGTCGATCTCGCCGAGGCCGGCCCTGGGGCCCGAACCCATCCACCGCAGGTCGTTGGCGATCTTGTTGAGCGAGACGGCGACCGTGCGGAGCTGGCCGGAGAGCTCCACGATCGCGTCCCGCGCGCCCTGGGCCTCGAAGTGGTCGGGAGCCTCGGAGAACGGCAGCCCGGTGGCCTCCCGGAGCTTCTCGATGACCTTGGGCGCGAAGCCGGGCGGGGTGTTGATCCCGGTGCCGACGGCCGTGCCGCCCAGCGGGAGCTGCACCAGGTGCGGGATGGCCGAGCGCACCCGGGCGACGGCGTTGTCGATCTGGGTGGCGTACCCGCCGAACTCCTGGCCGAGGGTGACCGGCGTGGCGTCCATCAGATGGGTGCGGCCGGACTTGACCACGCCCTCGAACTCCAGCGACTTGCTCCGCAGCGCGGTGGCCAGGTGCCGCAGTGAGGGGATCAGGTGGTAGGTCACCTCGGTCGCGGCGGCGACGTGGATGGAGGTGGGGAAGACGTCGTTGGACGACTGCGAGGCGTTGACGTGGTCGTTGGGATGGACCGGTCGGCCCAGCCGCTCCTCGGCCAGGGTGGCGATCACCTCGTTGGCGTTCATGTTGGAGGAGGTGCCGGAGCCCGTCTGGAAGACGTCGATCGGGAACTCGGAGTCCCATTCGTTCTCGGCGACGTCGGTGGCCGCCTCGGCGATCGCCTGCGCCAGGTCCTTCTCCAGGACCCCGAGTTCGGCGTTGACCTCGGCGGCGATCGCCTTGATCAGGCCGAGGGCGGCGATGTGCGGGCTCTCCAGCCCCCGCCCGGATATCGGGAAGTTCTCCACCGCCCGCTGTGTCTGCGCCCGCCACTTCGCGTCCGCCGGAACCTGTACCTCGCCCATCGAGTCGTGCTCGATCCGGTATTCGGTCATGGGTCCAGTCTGCGTCCTGCCGGATAAAGCCGTAATTCAGCATCGTCCGGACGAACCACCCCGGCTTCGGATCGGCCGCCGCCGACCGCCCGTGCGTGCGGCGCCGGCCGTCCGTGCGGCGGCGCCGACCCCCGTCGGCGCCGCCGCGTCAGCCCTTCGGCTGCTGGAAGCGGATCATGTTGCCCGCCGGGTCACGGAAGGCGCAGTCGCGGACGCCGTACGGCTGGTCGATCGGCTCCTGGACGACCTCGGCGCCGGACGCGCGGATCTCCTCGAAGACGGCGTCGCAGTCCGGGGTGGCGAAGACGACGGCGCGCAGCAGGCCCCTGGCGAGCAGGTCGCCCAGCGCGGCGACGTCCTTCGGGTCGGCGTTCGGGTCGGCCTCAAGGGTCTCCAGGACGACGTTGACGTCCGGCTGCGACGGCGGGCCCATGGTCAGCCAGCGCGCCTTCCCGTACGCGACGTCGTTGCGGACCTCCAGGCCGAGCGCGTCCCGGTAGAAGGTGAGCGCCTTCTCGGCGTCGTCGACGGTGATGTAGCAGTAGTGCAGGGTGAGTTCCATGCCGATCACGCTATGGCCGGCGACCCCTCCGGGACTTCTCGATTCCTGACCGGTTCGGCGGGACACCGGTCGCCGGGTGTCCGTGAAGGCGGTGCTTGGCGCGGCCAGCCGGATGCCCCCGAAGGCGGTCCCCGGCGCGAGCCGCCGGATGCCCGTGAAGGTGGGGCGTCAGGCGAAGGCGGCCACCGCCATGATGATGATCACGATCAGCGCGACGGCGGCGATCCCCAGGAGGGCGATCAGGCCGACGCGGGTCCGGGGCGGTGTGGTGTTCTGCACGCCCTTGCCGCCCTGCCCGGCGATCGCGAACAGGTCGGTGCCCAGCCCGTGGGAGCGGAGCTGGTCGCCGGTGAGCCGGGCCCCGGGGGCGGCTCCGGGCCCCCGCGTGTGGTCCCAGGGCGCTCCGGGCCCGCCGGGGTCGCCGTGCGCCCCGACGGGGGGCAGCATGCGGGTGTCCGCGGCGCCCTCGTTCGCCGGTCCCGGCGCCGCCGGGGCACGGGGTGGGAAAGCCTGTGCCGAAGACGGCCCCCGGGCCGGAGGCGCGATCCCGGGCCCACCGGGTGGCCGGTCATGGGAGCCGGGCGCCTGGTCGCGGGCGGGACCGGGAGCCTGGTCGCGGGCGGGCAGGCGGAGGCCCCCCTGCGGGCGGGCGACCACCATGGTCCGGTCGGCGTCGAACTCCCCGTCCGCACCGGGAGGCGTGCCCGCCGGGCCCCGCGGCGCGGGGGACGCGCCGCCGGGTGCGGAGGGGGCGGACGGCGCGGCACCGGACGCGGCGGGCCGGGAGGCCGGGAGGCCGTACGGCGGCGTGGCCGGGCGCCCGGTCTTCGGCGCGGCGGTCCCGGGCGGCCGTGGAGGCTCCGTTGACTGCGGTGACTGCGGTGACTGCGAGGGCCGCGGCGGCTGCGGGGCCGGATGCGGGCTCGGCTCCGGGGCCCGGAAAGCGGTGGGCTGGGGAACCGGGGAGGCGGAGGGGTGCGGCGCGGGCGGCGCGGAGGGGACGGGCCGTGCCGCGAACGTGCCGGTGGAGGGGATCTCGTCCGGCGAGGCGGGATGCCCGGCGCCCGGGGCCGCCGGGCCCGCGGGGGCGTCGGCCACGGCGCGGAGCATCGCCATCGCCCTGCCCGGTTCGGGCCGCGCACGGAAGTCACGCTCCAGGAGCCGCTCCAGCACGGGCCGCAGCGGCCCGGCCAGCACCGGCGGATCGACCCGGTCGGTCATCAGGGCGGCCAGGGTCTCCGACACCGAGGACCGCTCGTAGGCGGGCCTGCCCTCCACCGCGAAGTACAGCGTGGCGCCCAGGGACCACAGGTCGGACTCCGGACCGGTGTACTCACCGCGTGCCCGCTCCGGCGGGGTGTATCCCGGCGAGCCGATGACCATGCCGGTGCTGGTGAGGCTGTCGTCCCCCTCGGCCTTGGCGATGCCGAAGTCGGTGAGCACGACCCGGCCGCTCTCGGTGAGCAGCACGTTGCCGGGCTTGACGTCGCGGTGCAGCACCCCCTGGGCGTGGGCGGCGCGCAGCGCCCCGAGGAGGTCGACGCCGATCTCGGCGACGAGCCTGGGCGGCAGCGGCCCCTCCTCCTCGATCACCTGCTCCAGGGAGCGGGCGTGCACCAGCTCCATGATGATCCAGGGGCTGTCACCCTCGATGATCGCGTCATGGACGGTGGCCACCGAGGGGTGGCCGATGCGGGCGGCCGTACGGCCCTCGCGGATCATGCGCTCCCGGAGCTCGGCGCGCTGGGCGTCGCTGAGACCGCGCTCCTGCCGGATCTCCTTGATCGCGACTTCGCGCCCGAGGGAACGGTCGTAGGCCCGCCACACCGTGCCCATCGTGCCCCGGCCGATCGGAGCGATCAGCTCGTAGCGGTTCGCGAGCAGGCGCCTCTGCTGTTCCGGCATGAGAAGAAGATAGCGATTATTGGTTGTAGATCGCTTTACCCGCGCTTGCGAAGCTTTTTCGGCCAGAGGAGACGCGGCAGCATCAGCCTGATCATCGGCGTCAGGATCGGCCCGAACGGCTGCGGGGCGGGAAGCCGCTCCATCGGCTTGCGGTGCACGCCCTCGGCCGGACGCCGGTGGCCCCGCAGCGGCCCCATCGGCGTCGGCGTCGGGGTCGGCGTGGCGGGGGCCTGGAACGGGCCCGGCGGCGGTACGAACGACGGGGGAGCGCTCTGCGGGCCGACCCGGTGCAGCCCGCGGTGCTGCGGGCGGCGGTTGAACGACGGCACCGTGATCGTCGTGCCGTTCCGCAGCGGGCGGGGGATCGGCTCCTCCACCACCCCGCCGGCCGCCACCCGGGCGAGCAGCAGCGAGGCGCGGACCGCGTCGAGCCGGGTCGCCGGATCGATGGCGAGCAGGCCGCGCAGCACCGGGGTCAGCGGCCCGGCCTTCTCCATCGGGATCGGCTCGCCGCTGGTGAGCGCGGCCAGCGCGGCGGCGGCCGTACGGCGTCCGTGCAGGCCGCGTCCCTCGACGGCGGTGTAGAGGGTCGCGCCGAGCGACCACAGGTCGGCGGCCGGGCTGGCCTTGGCGCCCAGGACGCGCTCGGGGGAGATGTATCCGGCCGAGCCGAGCACCATGCCCGCCTGGGTGATCGGCACGTCCCCCTCCAGCGCGGCCAGGCCGAAGTCGGTGAGCACCGCCCGCTCGGGCGTCACCAGGACGTTGCTGGGCTTGACGTCGCGGTGCAGGATGCCCTTGGCGTGCACGGCGCGCAGCGCGCCGAGGACCTGCCGCCCGATCTCGGCGACCTGGCGGGGCGGGAGCGGGCCGTGATCCTGAAGGAGCTGCTCCAGTGACCTGGCGCGGAGCAGCTCCATCACGATCCAGGGGCGCTCGTCCTCCGTCACCACGTCGTAGACGGTGATCACCGACGGGTGGGCGACCATCGCGGTGGCCCGCCCCTCGCGCTCGGTCCTGGTGCACAGCTCGGCCCGGAGGTCCTCGTCGAGGACCAGGGGCAGCCGCACCTCCTTGACCGCCACCTCCCGGTCGAGCCATTCGTCGTGCGCACGCCAGACGGTGCCCATGCCGCCGCGCCCGACCGGCTCCGCCAGCCGGTAGCGCGCTGCGAGAAGGTATCCGGAGGGCGCACGCATGATTGGCAGCTTACCGATTTGCGTATTGAGACCTGTAGACACCGGGCCGAAACTTCTTGCGATCTTCTGTCAGATTTTCGTACTCGTCATGGTCGATGAACACTCGGTGACCTCCGCCGCCCGTCCGGCTTCCTGGTTTCCCGTGTATTCAGACGCGCGTTCCGGCTTTACGGGTGACGGCCATACCCGGCGCGCATGACGCCGGGCCGCGGCCGCCGCCTTCCGGGGGCGGGGCGCTCAGGACGGCCCCGCGCCCGCCGCGTAGGACCACCCCGACCAGCGGTCCACCTCGACGACCACCACGGGCCCCTCCGGCGGGCGGTCGCGGTACGGCGGGTAGCGCGCGGCGAGCCGGGCGAGCGCCCGCTCCCGCTCGGCGCCCTCGCCGGCGATCCGGGCCCGCCCGTCGGCGCGCGCCCACCACAGCCGCGACCAGTCGTCGTCGTAGTGGTCCGCCAGCAGGCACACCCGGTCGTTGGCCGCGATGTTGCGCAGCCGGCGCAGGTCCGTGGTGCGCTTGGGCTTGTGGTCGACGGCGAACGCGATCACGTCGCCGTCGACCTCGAAGGTGACCGGCACGAGGTGGGGCGTGCCGCGGGCGTCGGCGGTGGCGAGCCGGACGACCCTGGCCGCCCGGAACCTCTCCCTGGCCTCGTCGGCGTCCATCGGCGGTCTCGGGTGGCGGCCGGCGGCGGTCAGCGGCGGCCGATGGACAGGACGGGGCCGGTCGTGTCGGCGAAGAAGTCGTCTCCCCTGTCGTTCACCACGATGAACGCGGGGAAGTCCTCGACCTCGATCCGCCAGACCGCCTCCATCCCCAGCTCGGGGTACTCCAGCACCTCGACCTTCCTGATGCAGTCCTGGGCGAGGCGGGCGGCCGGGCCGCCGATGGAGCCGAGGTAGAAGCCGCCGTGGGCCTTGCAGGCGTCGGTGACCTGCTTGGAGCGGTTGCCCTTGGCGAGCATGATCATGGAGCCGCCGGCGGCCTGGAAGCGCTCGACGTAGGAGTCCATCCGGCCGGCCGTGGTGGGTCCGAAGGAGCCGGAGGCGTAGCCCTCGGGGGTCTTGGCGGGGCCGGCGTAGTAGACCGCGTGGTCCTTCATGTACTGCGGCATCTCGCCGCCGTCGTCGAGGAGCTCGGCGATCTTGGCGTGCGCGATGTCGCGGGCCACGACCAGGGGGCCGGTCAGCGACAGGCGGGTCTTGACCGGGTACCTGCTCAGCTCGGCGAGGATCTCCGGCATCGGGCGGTTGAGGTCGATGCTCACCACGTCGTCGGAGAGCTGCTCGTCGGTGGTGTCCGGCAGGAACCGCGCGGGGTCGGTCTCCAGCTGCTCCAGGAAGATCCCCTCGGGGGTGATCTTGGCCAGGGCCTGGCGGTCGGCGCTGCAGGAGACCGCGATGGCGACCGGGCAGGAGGCGCCGTGGCGGGGGAGGCGGATGACGCGGACGTCGTGGCAGAAGTACTTGCCGCCGAACTGCGCGCCGATGCCCAGCTTCTGGGTCAGCTCGAAGACCTTGGCCTCCAGGTCGAGGTCGCGGAAGCCGTGGCCGCTGGGGGAGCCCTCGGTGGGGACGGTGTCGAGGTAGCGGGCGCTGGCGTACTTGGCCGTCTTCAGCGCGAACTCCGCGGAGGTGCCGCCGACGACGATCGCCAGGTGGTACGGCGGGCACGCGGCCGTGCCGAGGGAGCGGATCTTCTCCTCCAGGAAGGCGAGCATCCGCTTCTCGTTGAGGACGGCCTTGGTCTCCTGGTACAGGAACGACTTGTTGGCGCTGCCGCCGCCCTTGGCCATGAACAGCAGCTTGTACTCGTCGGGGTGGCCGTGCGGGTCCTCGGCGTACAGCTCGATCTGGGCGGGGAGGTTGGAGCCGGTGTTCTTCTCCTCCCACATGGTCAGGGGGGCCATCTGGGAGTAGCGCAGGTTCAGCCGGGTGTAGGCGTCGTACACGCCGCGTGAGACGTGCTCGGCGTCGGCGCCGTCGGTGAGCACGTGGCGGCCGCGCTTGCCCATCACGATCGCGGTGCCGGTGTCCTGGCACATCGGCAGCACCCCGCCGGCCGAGATCGAGGCGTTCTTCAGCAGGTCGAGGGCGACGAAGCGGTCGTTCCCGCTGGACTCCGGATCGTCGATGATCTTTCGGAGCTGGGCGAGGTGGGACGACCGCAGGTAGTGGGAGATGTCGTGGATCGCGGTCTCGGTCAGCAGTCGCAGCGCCTCGGGGTCGACCTCCAGGAACCTGCGGCCCGCGGCCTCGACCACGCGCACCCCGTCGGTGCCGATCAGCCGGTACGGGGTCTCGTCCGGTCCCAGGGGGAGCAGGTCGGTGTAGTCGAACTCGGGCATCGTCTTTGATCCTCCGTGCCGCGTGGCTGCTTCCGGTGCCCCTAGAGGGTAAGCCCTCGTGCCGGGCGCTCCACCCGGGTGGGCGGACGGCACGAAAGGAAATAAGTCGTTTAATGAACCATTAGCGGCTTATGACGTCTCTTGTCCTTATATGTCCGAAAAAACGAGAGAAGCTAAGAGATGAGGCCGGGTCAGGGACCCGGTGGAAAGCCGAGGGCCGTCATGACTACCGGAAACATCGTTATGCTCGCGATCGTCGCTCTCATCGTCGTCGCCGGCCTCGCCGTGTCGCTGATCGCCATCACGCTCCGGAACATCAGGGAAGACGGCGGGCGGACGCCTCAGTGGCCGGTGAGCTGGCCGGAGCCTCCCTCGGAGCTGCCGCAGCAGCGGGTGAAGCTGCCCCACCAGCGGCGGGCGAGCCTGCCGCGGGCGAAGAGCCGCCAGCCCCACTGAGCGCCCCGCCGTACGGCTCGACCGCGGGGCCGCGCGGAGGGCCGGCCGGGACGTCGCGCGGGGAGGCGACGGGAGACCGGCGCGGTCCGCCGAGCCCGATCGCGATCCCGGCGACCACCAGCGCCGCCCCGGCCAGATCGGGGAGCGTGGGCGCGCCCAGGCCCAGCACGGTGCCCGCGACGATGGCGCCGACCGGCATCATCCCGGCGAACAGCCCGGCGGTCCCGGGCCCGAGACGAGGCAGCGCGCCGTACCAGAGGAGGAACGCGACGGTGGTCACGAGCACCGCCTGGTACGCGAGACCCGCTGCCTCCGCCGCGGACGGCACGCGCAGCATCGCCGTGCCGTCCGCGAGCCATCCGGCGGCGGCCAGCAGCGGCACGGCCAGCGCCGACGAGTAGGCCGACACCCGCACCGCCCCGAACCGGGGCAGCAGCGGTACGGCCAGCAGCGTGAAGGACACCTCGCAGCCCAGCGCCGCCAGCGACCACAGCAGGGCGGGGAGGTCGCCGCTGCCCAGCCCGGTGGCGAGGACGGCCCCCGCGGCCACCACCGTGGCCGCCCCGGCCGTCCGCGGCGACGGACGCCCGCTGATCAGGGCCATGACGATCGGGGACATGCCGAGGACGGTCCCGGCCAGCGCCGGCCCGCCGTGCCGGGCGGCCTCGCTCAGGCACACGTTGAAGGCGGCCAGCCCGAACAGTGCCAGCGCCACCAGCAGGGCCGCCTCCCGGGGGCGGGGCCGGAGGAACCGCAGGCCGGACGCGCGGGCGACGGCGAACAGCAGCACGGCGGCCACCAGGTAACGCAGCGCCTGGCCGCCGTAGACCGGGTAACCGCCGATCGCCTCGGACACCCCGGCCAGGGTGCCGACCATGAACATCCCCGTGGCGGCCTGCACCGGGCCGCGCATCTCCCGGCGTCCCCGGCCGACCGGCCCTCCCCGGGACGCCGTACGGCCTCCCGCCGGGCCCCCGGCGCCGTCTCCGGCCCCGTCTCCTGATCCTCCCCGGCGGGCCGCGCGGCCGGTGAAGGTGACATCCGCTTTCACGCGGTGAATGCTATGGAGCCAATGGTCCCCGCGAAGGGTCCAATGAAGCGGTAAGAATGAGGACCAATTGGCCGATCTGCACCTCACCATCGACCGTGCGGCGGGCGGGATCACCGGCCAGATCGCCCGCGAACTGCGCGAGGCCGTACGGCGGGGCCGGCTCGCCCCGGGAGAGCGGCTCCCGGCCAGCCGCGAACTGGCCAGGGATCTCGGGTTGTCGCGCGGCGTGGTCGTGGAGGCATACGAGCAACTCGTCGCGGAGGGGTTCCTGGTCTCCCGGGTCGGCGTGGGCACCAGCGTGGCCCCGGCGGCGGGCCGGGCGGGCGACGAGGAGGCCCGCGACCTTCCTGCGCCGGCCGCGGAACCGTACTACGGTTCCCGTTCCACCATTCCCGACCTGGGCTCCTTCCCCCGGGAACGGTGGCTCGCCGCGCTCAGGCGGACGCTCGCCACGCTGCCCGCCGACGCGCTGGACTACGGCGACCCCGGCGGCGTCCCGGAACTGCGCGAGGAGCTGGCCGCCTACCTGGGACGGGTCCGTGCGGCCGACGTCCGCCCGGAGAACCTGATGATCGTGGGCGGGGTGGCCCAGGGGCTGAGCCTCACGGTCCGGGCCCTGGCCGGACCGCCGCCCGACGGCAGGGCCGGGCGTGACCTGGCCTGGTTCACCGACCGCGCCGCGCGCCCCGAGCCGCCCCCGGGCCGGATCCGGCTGGCCGTCGAGGACCCGGCCAGCCTGCGGCAGCTCCCTCTGCTGCACACCGCAGGGGCCGACCTGGTCACGGTGCCGGTGGACGAGGAGGGCGTCGACGTCCGCGCCCTGGCCGCCACCGGCGCGCGGGCGGTGCTGCTCACCCCCGCCCACCAGTACCCCACCGGTGTGGTGCTCTCCCCCCGCCGCCGCGCCGAGCTGATCGAGTGGGCCGCGGGGACGGGGGCGACGATCCTGGAGGACGACTACGACGCGGAGCTCCGCTTCGACCGCGACCCGGTGGGCTGCCTGCAGGGGCTCGCCCCCGACCGGGTGGTCCTGGCCGGGAGTGTGAGCAAGTCGCTGGCACCGGGCCTGCGCCTCGGGTGGGTGGCGGCCCCTCCGGAGATCGCCGAGTCGATACGGCGGGCCCGCGGCGAGCTGGACCTCGGCTCGCCGGTCCTGGAGCAGTACGCGCTGGCGGACCTGATCCGTGACGGCGGCTACGACCGGCACCTGCGGAGGATGCGCCGGGAGTACCGCGTCCGGCGCGACGCCCTCACCCGGGCGCTGGCCGGGCACCTCCCCGAGGTCACGGTGCGCGGCGTCTCCGCGGGACTGCACCTGCTCGCCGAGCTGCCCGGCGACTGGGACGAGCGGCAGGCCGCCGAAGCCGCCGGGCGGTGCGGTCTCAGCGTCGAGCCGGTGGGCCCGATGCGGCGCGGGCCGGGGCCGCCCGCGCTGGTCATGGGGTTCGCCCGGCTACCGGCCCACCGCGCGGCCGAGGCGGTCCGGGCCTTCGCCCGCGAACTCCACGAGCCCCGCGGGACCCGGGCGGACCACCGGTCCGGTGCCGACGGATCATCGGTATGTCCTGACAAACCTTGACTGACCAGGATTCCTTGCCTAGAACGGGAGTTCCAGCGGCTTGTCCCACGGAGGCGTCATGCGCGGTGCTCTGCCGTACGTCAGCCGGCCCGGCGCGCTTCCCGCCGTGCCTCCGATCGCGCGTTCCCGGCGCGGAACGGCGGTGACCCCGTGAGGACGGCCGGAGCCCCCATCTCGTGGGGGGTGTGCGAGGTCCCGGGCTGGGGCCGCCAGCTCGACCGTTCCCGGGTGCTCGCCGAGATGCGGGACCTCGGCCTGACGGCCACGGAGCTCGGGCCCTACGGTTTCCTGCCCCTCTCGCCGACGCGCTGCCGCTCCATGCTGGAGGGGTACGGCCTGCGCGCCGTCGGCGGGTTCGTCCCCGTGATCCTGCACGAACCCCGCTACGACCCCCTCCCCGAGGTGCGCGCCGCCCTGCGGTCGTTCCGGGACGGCGACGTGGAGGTGCTCGTGCTCGCCGCGGCCGCGGACGAGGAGGGGTACGACAAAAGGCACGCCCCGGGCGCCCAGGGCCGCGACGCCAGGCACGTCCCGGACGCCCAGGGCTGGAAGACCCTGCTGGCCAACCTGAAGCGGATCATGAAGACCGCGGAGGAGTTCGGCCGTACGGTGGCCCTCCACCCGCACGTCGGGACCGTGGTGGAGAGTGCCGAGGAGGTGGAGCGCGTCCTCGACGGCAGCGCCGTGCCGCTCTGCCTGGACACCGGCCACCTGCTCGTCGGCGGCGCCGACCCCGCCGGGGTGGCCGCCCGGGCCGCCGGGCGGATCGCCCACGTGCACCTCAAGGACGTCGACGCCGGTCTCGCCGCGCGGGTCAGGGCGGGGGAGACGCCCTACGCCCGCGCGGTGCGGGAAGGGCTGTACCGGCCCTTGGGCCGGGGCGACGTGGACGTCGCGGGCGTCGTCACGGGCCTGGCCGCCGCCGGATACGACGGGTGGTACGTCCTGGAGCAGGACGTCGTCCTCGGTCAGGACGACGACGCCCCCCGGCGGCACATGGCGGAGAGCCTGGCCTACCTGCGCGGCCTCGACGGCGGGCCGGCCCCCGGCCCCGGCGGCGACGCGTCGCGCGGTGACGGGCACGGCGGTGGCGCGCCCCGCGGTGACGGCCCCGGGGACGGCGGGCCGGCCGCCGGGGAAGAAGGGCCGTGAGCGAGGCCGTGCGGGCCGCCACGCCGCCGATGCCGCTTTCGGGCGGCGATCCGGGGGAAACGCCCGAACGGGCCCGCACCGCCTGGCGCGCGGCGCTCCGGCCCCCCGGCGCGCGGGGGCTTGTGACCGGCCGCGCGTTGCTGTACCCCTCCGATGACGACGTGGCCGCGGCCGGGGACACGGCCGTGGGAATGCTGGAGGTTGCACCGATGAGCGAGCGACCCGACCGCGACACCCGATCCGGGCCCGCCCGGACGCCGCACGCCGGGCCCGCCGCCCAGGCGCCGGCCGGGGAGGCGCCATGACGTTCGTCCCGGCGGGCAGCACGGCGCGGTCCCCCTGGGCCCTGTGGATCACCCCGGAGACGGCGGGCTGGACCTACGCCGGCCTCCGCGTGCTCTGCCTGTCCGGCGAGAGCGTCGACTTCTCCACCGGCGACGAGGAGATGCTGGTCCTGCCGCTGTCGGGCTCGTGCGAGGTCCGCTGCGACGGGACGCGGCTCGTCCTGCACGGCCGTACCTCGGTCTTCTCCGAGATCAGCGACTTCGTCTACCTCCCCGTCGGCGCGAGCGTGCGGATCACCGGCTCGGGCCGTTTCGCGTTCCCCGCCGCCCGTGCGCGGCGCAGCTTCCCCGTCCGGTACGGCGCGGCCCGCGACGTGCCCGTCGAGGTGCGCGGGGCCGGGCAGGCCACCCGCCAGGTCAACAACCTCTGCGCGCCGGACGCCTTCGAGTGCGACAGGCTGGTCGCGGTGGAGGTGCTGACCCCGGGCGGCAACTGGTCGTCCTACCCGCCGCACAAGCACGACACCGCCTCGGCGTGCGAGGCGGTGCTGGAGGAGATCTACTACTTCGAGGGCGGGCCCGGCTACCAGCGGGTCTACGGCGGTCACGAGACGCTGGCGGAGGTGGCGGGCGGGGACGTGGTGCTCGTCCCGCGCGGCTACCACGGCCCGTCGATGGCCGCCCCCGGCTACGACCTGTACTACCTCAACGTGCTGGCCGGTCCCGCCGAGAAGCGGACCATGGCCTGCGCCGACGATCCCCGGCACGCCTGGGTCCGCTCCTCCTGGGCCGAGCAGACGATCGACCCGCGTGTCCCGATGGCCAAGGCGCCGTGATGAGCACCGTCCGGCTGACCGTGGCGCAGGCGCTGGTGCGGTTCCTCGCGAACCAGTGGTCCGAGCGCGACGGCGCCGAACAGCGGCTGATCGCCGGATGCATGGGCGTCTTCGGCCACGGCAACGTGGCCGGCGTCGGCCAGGCCCTGGCCGAGCGGGGCGCCGGCACCGGCGCCCGTGACGCGCTGCCGTACTACCCGGCCCGCAACGAGCAGGCCATGGTGCACACCGCGGCCGGGTTCGCCCGCACCCGCGACCGGCTGTCGACCCTGGCCTGCACGACCTCGATCGGGCCCGGCGCGACCAACATGGTCACCGGCGCGGCGCTGGCCACGATCAACCGGCTGCCGGTGCTGCTGCTGCCCGGGGACGTCTTCGCCACCCGCGCCGCCGGCACGCTGCTGCAGGAGCTGGAGGACCCCCGCTGCCCGGATGTGTCGGTCAACGACGCGCTGCGCCCGGTGTCGCGGTTCTTCGCCAGGATCGACCGGCCCGAGCAGCTGCCCGCGGCGCTCATGGCCGCGACGCGGACGCTGACCGACCCCGCCGAGACCGGCGCGGTCACCCTGGCCCTGCCCCAGGACGTGCAGGCCGAGGCGTACGACTGGCCCGAGGAGCTGTTCGCCCGCCGGGTGTGGCACGTGGCGCGGCCGGTGCCCGAACCGGCCGCGCTGGCGCGGGCGCTGGAGATGCTGCGCCGCTCCCGGCGGCCGCTCGTCGTCGCCGGCGGCGGCGTCGCGCACAGCGGGGCGTGGGCCGAGCTGGCCCTCCTGGCCGCCCGGCACGGGGTGCCGGTGGCCGAGACCCAGGCGGGCAAGGGCGCGCTGCCGTACGGGCACCCGTGCGCGGCCGGCGGGATCGGGCACACCGGCACCGCCGCGGCCAACACCCTGGCCCGCGAGGCCGACCTGGTCATCGGGGTGGGCACCCGCTACACCGACTTCACCACCGCCTCGCGCACCCTGTTCGGCCGGGCGGCCTTCCTCAACGTCAACGTCACCGCCTTCGACGCCGCCAAGCACGCCGGGGAGACGCTGGTGGCCGACGCCCGGGAGGCGCTGCGCGCGCTGGACCGCGGCGGCTGGGCCGCCGACCCCGACTGGACGGCACGGGCCGGACGGCTGATCCGCGCCTGGCGCGACCACGTCGCCGAGGTCACCTCGGGTGAGGAGCTGACCCAGCCGGTGGTGCTCGGCGTGCTCGGCGACGTGGTCCGCGCGGGCGACGTGGTGGTCAACGCCGCCGGATCGATGCCCGGTGACCTGCACAAGCTGTGGCGGGCCGCCGATCCGGGCTGCTACCACGTGGAGTACGGCTACTCCTGCATGGGATACGAGATCGCCGGCGGTCTG